>JAPPFQ010000667.1 GCA_028875135.1 Acidobacteriota bacterium | reverse complement strand
AATCAGGGGCAGGTGGGTTATGGGGTGGGGACCCCCTCTCCCAACGTGGCTCAGTTGATCAATCGAAACCTGCGTGCGGCGGTGGTGGGCCTCAACCCCGGAAACCTGGCCGGCCTGCGCAGGAAGGTGTTCCAGAGACGCCCGAGGTACCCGGGCCTGGTGCAGGCCTTCGCCGCGGTGGAAATGGCTTTGCTGGACCTTCAGGGACAGATCGCAGGCTGTCCCCTGTCGGAGCTCCTGGGCGGCCGGGTGCGCGGGCGAATTGGAATCTATGCCAATGGTGGCCTCTACCTCGACGGGGAGGAGAGCGTCCGGGAGGCCGGCTTGTGGGCCGGTTCGGGGTTCTCCGCCTGCAAGCTGGAGCTGGGAAGGTCCCCCGGGCAGGACTTGCAGACCGTCCGCATACTGCGCGAAGCCTTTCCTCCGCCCTGGGGAATCATGGCGGACGCTCGGGCCTGGCGCGGGCGACAGTACGGGTTGGGGGAGACCGTCCGGCTGCTGCGGGAGCTGGCTCCCAGCCGGCTGGAGTGGGTTGAAGAGCCGGTGGCGCCGGGGGACAGGGCGGCGCTTCGCCAGTCGCTAAGGGACAGTCCGGTTCCCATCTCGGGGGGCGGCGGCGAGTCTTCGTTGGAAGGATGGCTGGAACTGGCAGGAACGGATTGGCTGGATGTCCTTCAATTGGATGTGCTCCATCTTGGGGGACTGATCGATGGTCAGCGGGCCTTGCGCGAGGTGCAACCGCTTGGCCGCCGGGTGGCCATCGGACGGCTTTCGACTCCGCTGGAGGCGGCGGCCCTGGCCCAGTTGGCCAGTTGTTTCGGGGCCGACCTGGTGGGTTGGATGGAGTGGCCGCAATACTCCGGCGACGGCAGGTCAGGCACCTATCCCTTTCGGCTGGCGGAACAGATGCTTCACACTCCCCTGTGGATCGATCGGGGAGAAATGATCGTTCCTGAAGCTCCGGGGCTGGGCGTCAAGGTCAACGAATCGGTGATCCGGAGATTCCCCTATCGCACCGGCCCCTGCTCGAGCTTCCAGCCGACCGGCCCCTGAACGGCCGATACTCCCGGCGATCCTCTCGGGCTGAAAAGGGGTTGGATTGGGGTTCCTTTCTCCTTATAATCCAGTCGCAAATCGGGGAATATCTCGTAGAGGCAGGAGCCGCCAATGAAAGTAACCATTCTGACCGTCTATTCCAGCGCCGGCGTGATCAAGGACCTGGAGAAGTTGATCGAGCAACTGGCCGAGGAGGAGCCGGACATCTATACCGACCTCAATATGGATAATGAAGAAGGAACGTTCACGGCCGAGTGGTTTCATCCGGACCTGGGAGAGAAGAACCTGGACTACCGGGAGAAGCTCTACTGGAAGATTCGCGAATTTCTGCCGGAATCGCATCTGGCCATCATCGAGGACGAGGAGAGCGAGGAGATCATGACGGTCGGAGACCTCAGCTTCTTCAAGAATGTCATCAAGCGCGCCAGAGACATGGAGGAACTCGAAGAGATCCAGGAGCGGATCGAACAGACCGAGATCGGCAATCCTCTTCTCCAGATCATTCTCAACAAGTCCTATCAGGCCAGAGTCAAATCGCTGCAGCCTTCTGCCTGATTCTCCAATTGCGATCGTTCCCGTCTCTCCCCTTCCGGCCCCCTCGCCGGCCATTTGACGTTGACATCCGAGTTGCCCCGGCTATAATGAAGCGCTTTGGTTTTGAGGCACTTAACCGCCATTTTCCCTGGAGGGCCGGATCGGCGCAAGGCTCATGAACCCGTTGCGAATCGACGTCAGGGAACTGGAGCGGGGGCCGCGCTCTCTCAAGGCTGGCCTGACCGCCCGCCAGTTGAATCTGGATGAAGGGCAGGTTCGCGTCTCCGGCAAGGTGGCGGTCGATTTGACGGCCGAAAGACAGTCTCAGGGCGGAGTGCGGGTGCGGGGGAAACTGGGCGTTGAAATGGAAATGACCTGTGCCCGCTGCCTGGAGGCACTGTCCCGTCCCATGACGGCCCATTTCAACCAGTACTATCAATCCAACGCCCACCATTCGCTGACCGGGGAAATCGCGCTGCAGAAGAAAGATATGGAAGTGGGGTTCTTCACCGGCGACTTTATCGATGTGAGCGACATCGTTCGCGAGCAGATCCTTTTGAGCTTGCCGATGAAAACCCTCTGCCAGGAGGACTGCCGGGGTCTGTGTCCGGCCTGCGGGCGGAACAGGAACCACGACCGTTGCCGTTGCGGCCCGGTGGTCAGCGACCCTCGATTGGCCCCGCTGCTGAAGTTCAGGAACTGAGGGTCCATTCGATCCGGGGGAACCGTTATGCCGAACCCTAAACGACGTCACTCCAAGTCCCGCCGCAACAAGAGACGGTCCCACGATTTTCTGACCGTGCGCTCCACCTCGGAGTGTCCCAATTGCCACGAGACCAAGCTGCCCCATCGGGTTTGTCCGCACTGCGGCTACTACCGCGGGCGCGAGGTGATTGAAGTGGGCGAGAAGTAGGCCCCGCAAGCTCCGGGCGCGACCCATCCCGAGATCCATCGGATCCGGCAACCGTCCGCACCTGTTTGCCGGTGCTGGCTGGCTATCACCGGTCTCCGCGGCCCCTCCCTGATCGGCTCCCATGAACCACCCTATCGCCTTCATTTTCCCCGGCCAGGCTTCGCAATACCCGGGAATGGGCCGGGAACTGACGGACGCTTTCCCGGAAGCCCGGGCTGTGCTGTCGGAAGCCGACCGGGCGCTGGGATTCTCCATTGGACGGTTGTGCTTCGAGGGCAGGCCCGAAGAGCTGCAACTTACCGAGGTCGCCCAGCCTGCCATCCTGACGATTTCAGTGGCGGCCCATGCCGTGTTGTCGGCTCGAGGGATCCGACCCCGGTTCGTGGCCGGTCACAGCCTGGGGGAATACAGCGCCATCGTGGCCGCCGGCGGTCTCTCTCTGGTCGATGCCGTCGCCACTGTCAGGAAGCGCGGCCAATACATGCAGGAGGCCGTCCCCGTCGGTCAGGGAGCAATGGCCGCTCTGCTGGGGATGTCTCTGGACTCTGTGGAATCGCTTTGCCGGGAAGCAGCTCAGGGACAGGTGCTGTCGGCTGCCAATCTCAACTCCCCTGCCCAGATCGTGATTGCCGGTGACGCCGGGGCGGTCGGGCGAGCCGTCCAACTGGCGCCTCAACGGGGAGCCAGGCGGGCCATTTCCCTGCCGGTCAGCGCTCCCTTCCATTGCGCCCTGATGCAACCGGCCCGGGAGCGCCTGGAGAAGGACCTGGGTCAACTGCAGTTTCGGGATCTTCAGTGTCCCCTGGTGACCAACGCCGACGCGGCCGCGATCCAGCAGGGGAGCGAGGTGGCCGGGGCCCTGGTTCGGCAGGTGTGCGCTCCGGTGCGCTGGAGCGAGACCATTCAGCTCCTGAGGGATCGAGGGGTGCGCAGCTTCGTGGAGGTGGGGCCGGGCCGGGTGTTGTCGGGACTGGTCCGCCAAGCCGATCGGTCGCTGCAGGTTCTGAACGTGGAAGACGTCCGCAGCCTCGACAAGACCCTGGCTGCCTTGGGGGCCGATACTTGATGAGCTACGCCCGCGCCTTTTACCGCCTGGCCGATCATACGGCGTGATACGGGGGTGTTTTGGACTAGTGGAGAGTGGAGAGTGAAGAGTGGTCAGCGGAGGGTACCGGGAACAGGCAAGCGCCTGATGACCTGACTGCCCTATTTGAAGGACTGCGCCGAGACCGATCAGATGCTTTGCGTGTCGATCAAGTAACTATCCACTAATCACTGGCCACTATCCACTTTTCACCTAGTCGCGCCGGCGTCACATTCGACTGGGCGGATGATACAGGGTCAAACAGGAGTGTCTAAGGCAAGGGGGGTTCGATGTCGCTTCAAGGTAAGGTTGCCTTTGTCACCGGCGGATCGCGGGGGATCGGGAGGGCCTGCGCCCTGGTTCTGGCCGAGGCCGGAGCCGATGTGGCCGTGGGCGGAAGGGATGAGGCCCGGCTGGGCGCGGTGGCTGCCGAAATCGAAGCGTCAGGGAGAAGGGCCCTGCCGGTTTCAGTGGATCTGACGCAAGCGGATCAGATCAAAACGGCCTTTGCGCAGGTCATGAGTGCCTTCGGCCGGCTGGATATCCTGGTGAACAACGCCGGGGTCACCCGGGACGGACTGTTGCTGCGGATGAAGGATGAGGATTGGAGCCAAGTCCTGCAAACCAATCTGACCGCCACCTTTCGGTGCACCCAGGCGGCGGTCAAGATCATGTTGAGACAGCGATACGGTCGGATCGTGAACCTTTCTTCGGTGGTGGGATTGACGGGCAACCCCGGTCAGGCCAACTACGTGGCCTCCAAGGCGGGGATCATCGGCTTGACCAAGTCGGTGGCTCAGGAGGTGGCCAAGCGGAACATCACCGTCAACGCGGTGGCTCCGGGCTTCGTGGACACCGCCATGACCCAGGCCCTCCCCGAGGCTGCCAGAGCCAAGCTGCTCGAGCGGATTCCGATGGGCCGGGTCGGGCTGGATCGGGAAATCGCCCTGGGCGTCAGGTATCTGGCCTCGGATGAAGCCGGTTATGTGACCGGCCAGGTGCTGCACATCAATGGAGGGCTTTACATGTGAGGCCGCGGTTTCGGGATCCTGGACAGGCCGGTTCCGGAGGGGGGTGGCGCGCCCAATGGTTCGCTTGCCTTTTTCGAACGCTGATGGCAACATGAGCCTTTTTTGTGGCCGGGCTGAGAGTGACGGCGCCTTTTGGCCGAAACGGCCTTGCGGCCTCCGAGCCGGCGGCAACGCAAAAGGCTTGGGCGTCATTTGGCAGACAAAATCCAGATTTGATTTCAATCGAGGAGGATATGGGGATGGCTGATTCGGGCGTGGACGACAAGGTCAAACAGATCATCGTGGAGCAAC
>JAPPFQ010000287.1 GCA_028875135.1 Acidobacteriota bacterium | reverse complement strand
GATGTAGAGAGGCCGGCCGTCCAGACCGGTATAGGTCTTGGTCCAATCCACCCCCAAGGCCTTGTAAACCGTGGCGAAGAGATCCCCGATGGTCACCTGGCGCTCGGCCACGTAGGCCGCGCGCTCGTCGCTGGCGCCGACGATCTGGCCGCCCTTGATTCCGCCGCCTCCCAACACCATGGACCAGCAATGGGCCCAGTGATCTCGACCGGCTCTGGCGTTGATCTTGGGAGTTCGCCCGAATTCGCCCATGGCCATGACCACCGTCGTCTCCAGCAGACCCCGCTCCTCCAGCTCGGTCAACAGCATCGAAAGCGCCTGATCGAAGCGAGGGGCCAGATTTTCCGACAGCTTCTTGTCGTTGTCGAAATGGATATCCCATTCGCTGTGGTTGAAGCCCTCGGCAGTTACGAAGCGGCACCCCGCCTCCACCAGGCGGCGGGCCAGCAGGACCGACTGTCCGAAGCGCGTCTTGCCGTAGGCCTCTCGCACCCGGTCCGGCTCCGCCGACAGGTCAAAGGCCTTCTTGACGTTGGGAGAGAGGATCATTCTCAGGGCCTGCTCCTGGTAGGTGTCCATCTTGGCAAACCGGGCAAACTCCTCCTGCTGCCGGTAATGGTGATCGACCACCTTCAGGAAGGACTGCCGGTCCTGAAGCAGTTCGGGGGAGAGAGACTTCGGCAAGGTCAGATCGGGTATCTTGAAGTCTTCCTTGCTGGGATCGGGCACGATCATGGGGTTGTACTGCGGGCCCATGTTCCCCGCCATGTAGGAGTGCCCGTAGGAAAGGGGCGGCGTGACCACGTAGGGCGGGATATTGTTCTGCCCGCCGAGCTCTCGGGAGACGATCGACCCCAGGCTGGGAAAACGGAAGGCCGGACTGGGGCGATGTCCGGTCATCCCATAGTAGGTGCCTTCGGGATGATTCCCTTCCTCGCTGTGCATGGAGCGGATGATGGACAACTTGTCCATCTGCCGCGCCACCCGGGGAAGGGTCTCCGAGATCTGAATCCCGGCCACGTTGGTCGAGATGGGTTTGAAATTGCTGTTGGGCTTGGGATCCCACATGTCCATGTGGGGCGGGCCGCCGGAAAGCCAGATGAGAATGACCGACTCTGCCTTCTTGCGCGCACCGGTGCCGGTGGCGGCCAGCGTGTCGGCCAGCCTGAAGTAATCGCTCAGCGTAATGCCGAGGAACGTCAGGCCGCCCACCCTCAGGAACTGGCGACGCTCAAAGTTGCCTCCGGTGCAGGAAACACATTCCGGCAGGTTCATTGCGATCCCCCAAAGCTGCTGCTTGAAAAGGGACTACGGCAGAAATGCCCTATCCCTCCAATTCTGACGGAGCTTACCAACCCCCGATTATCAATGATTGTGCGAAAATTGTCGAGAACTAATTAGGCCCCAAGCCAGGCTCTCGACGGCTTCTCTTCGAGGGCGCTCGGCGATCATTTCTTCCAATCGCGCCCGCTCCTCGGCCGTGGGAAACCGTGACAGGGCAGCCAGATAGAGCTCGTCGACGATTTCTCCGTCTCCGGCCCCGCTCCGGAGCAGCCGGTCCACCCGCCCGCCCTCTCGCGCCAGCTTTTCGGTAAAGGTCTTCCCGGTCAACATGTGCAAGGCCTGGGCCAGGGCGGGCTCGGGCTTGCCCTCAGGCAGGGTCTTGCGCTCATTGCGTTCAAAGACGTCCATGAACTGAGAAGGCATGCTCGGCATCAGGGCGATGGCCCGAGTGCCCGCGGCAAAGCCCCGATCGCCGCTGGCGAACTTCTCGGGAACCTGGGTGACCTGCGAGATGGCATCCAGCAACACCGCCGCCGGCAGCGGCTTGGGCAGCGCGTGAGAGAAGTTCAAGCGATCGCCCCGATTGGTCTGGTTGGGGACGCCCGACAACTGGTAGGTCCTGGACTGGACGATCACCCGCATCAGGTGTTTCACGTCGTGGCCGTTGACCCGGAAGTCCTCGGCCAGGGCCTTGAGCAACTCCGGGTGGGTGGGCGGATTGGTGGAGCGGAAGTCGTCCACGGGATCGACGATGCCCTTGCCCAGGAACCAGTCCCAGACGCGATTGACAAAGGCTTCGGCGAAATAGGGGTGGGACACGATCCACTGAGCCAGTTTCATGCGCAAATCGGTTCGCTCGCCTTCCGGCAATTCCCGCCCATCCAGAAAGCGCGGTTGGACCACCTTCTTGGTCCTGGGATGAACCACCTGGTCCTTGAGGGCGGGGTCGTCTACCAGCAGGGAGTCGTCCATGGCAGAATCCCGCAGATCCACCATCCTGCCGTAAAAGGCGGCCATCCCCCAGAACTGATCCTGGCTCCAGGCTTCAAAGGGATGGTTGTGGCAGCGGGCGCAGTCCAGCCGCCGGGCCAGGTAGATCCTCACCTGCTCGGCAATCATTTCCGCCGGCGGAATGATGAACCGCAACTGGTAGAAGAATCTGGAGGGACCGTCGTAGCCCTGGGCCGCAATCCTGTCCACCGCCAGTTGGTCGTAGGGTTTGTTGATGGCGATGCTCTGTCTCAACCACTCCCCGTAGAGCTGGGTGTCCTTGCCCAACTGGGTGGCCCCGCCGTACCAGCGGAAGATCTCCCCGTAACGAAAGAAAAGAAACTCCTCGAACTCGGGTGAATTCAGGAGGATCTCGATGATCCGGTTGCGCTTGCCGGGAGCCTTGGACGCCAGGAATTCGCGGACCCGGTTGGGCGGCGGCAAGGTCCCGGTCAGGTCCAGACAGACCCGCCGGAGGAACTCGGCGTCGCTGGAGAGCTCGGAGGGGACGATATTGAATTTTTTCAGCTTGGCGAAGACATGCCGGTCGATGAAGTTGTTTTCCGGCACCTCGGGATAGCTGGGAAGCGGATCGGCGATCACGCCGAAACGGACGGCGGCGGCCCGGCCCGGCGCTCGAACCAGGACGCTGGTCTCCCCGGTCTTGTGGGCCTTGACCAGGCCCCCTTCGTCGACGTCCACCACCGATCGGTTGATGGACTCGTAGACGACCTGGCGGGTGACATCTTCTCGCCGGCCGTCGCTGAGGTGGGCCGTGACCAGAATCTGCTGCTTGCCGTCCAGATCCAGCACGCTTTCCCGGGGATGGACTTCCAGGCTCTCGATCTGGATGTTCTCCGACTCGCCTTCCTCGCCGTAAGGCGCCCCCGACTGGACCCACTGGAGGATCCTGGCGTACTGGGGGGAGTCGGAGCCGAATCGGAGCCCGCCGCCATGAGGCACCTGGAGAGTGGCCTTCTGCAGAATCAGACTCTTCTCCGGATTCTTCAGATCCACCCGCGGATGGGGAGGTTCCTCCATTTCAGCCGTGAGGACCTCGAACTTGCCTCCCTCCACGATCCACTTGTAGTCGTCCCGCGGATAGGTGGCATTGGTGGAAAGCTTGAAACCGCCCTGTCCGGGAACGGCGCCGTGGCAGGTGGTGTTGTTGCAACCCTGTTGGGTCAGCAGCGACCCGATATCGCGAGGAAAGCTGAAGGGGCGCTTTTCCTGGGATCCCCGAATGGCGATCGTGCTGGTGGCTTCCCGACCCGCCACCCGGGCCGTAAGGACCAGGTCGCCGTCCGCCAGCGGCTGGATGCGGCTGTGGGCGGCGAACCGGATCAATCCGGCCTTGGAGCCGGAAAACTCCGCCTGCCCGGTGAGGTCGCGCTCCAGGCCATCCGGGAAGGTGCCCATCACCAGAAATTGCTGCGAGGCATCGGCCCCTTGCAGCCGGACCTCGGAGGGCACCAGGCGGAGTGACGACGGTTGGGGCGACGCTCCCTGGGCGGTTTCCCCAGCCTCGGCAGCCTGGGCAAGGGCGGCCAGGAAACAGACTGCCCCGAGGGCCAATACCGCAGTGAGAGTGGCCGGCTTTCGACGGCTGGCGGCGGTCTTCCTGAAGGATTTTGTTTCCATGCGCGTTATCTTTCACCCCCGCCTGGCCGGCTCGCCAGTTGGCTCAGTTTTCTGGCGGGGTCCGGATCCAGGATCGCCAGCGGAATCTTCTTGACTGTCAGCTTGGGACCGAGCCGGCCCTCGACAATCGGTCGGGCGGTCACCGTGATCCAGGCCGGAAGATGGGTGGGGGCCGCATCCTCCCGGGAATGAAGCACCACGCTGATGGTCTGGACCTTGGGCAGGTGGTGGTCGGCCCCCTTGATGACCGGGGGCCTGGGACCTCCCGGCAACCTGTAGCTGCTGGCGCCGGGAAGAGCCTCGACCCCTGCCGGCAGGCCTTCGACCGACACCGCGATCTGATTGGAGGGCAGGAAAAAACCCTCTTCCTGCTCCAGGATCAAGGTGAGCTTGGCGGCGTTGCCGGCCAGCAGATTGACTCGGTGGGGATCGACCCGTCCGTCCTCGAAGTCTCGCGTCCGGGTTTCCAGGTGTATGTCACCGACGTGGGGGATCTGCGGCCGGACCAGCACCCGGTAGCGGAATCCGGGATCGCCCTTCCTGAGAGTCACATCCCTTACCCTCAGGTAGTAGTCGCCCCCTTTTTCAAAGGTGCCGATCACCTTGGCATCCACCGAGACCAGGTGAACGGCCGTGACTCTCCTGTACTTCTCGGTTCGGCGAAGGCTGCTGAACTGGTCCTGTCCCCGGGAATCGATGATTTGCAGCAGGGGATTGAAATCGGGCCGGGTGGCCAGGGGAGTCTCGACCTCGAAGGCCAGCTTCTGTCCGGCGTGGACCTTGAACTTGAACAGGTCGCTGTCCCCCGGGTGCTGCACGACCCCCTCGACGATGGACGGCACCGGAATCTCGACGGCGTCTTCCAGCCGGTCCCCGGGTTCCCTTTCCGAGTGGACGCCGAGGGCAATGGTCGGGTCGGAGAGCTTGAGGTCGAGTTGGGCCGGATCGGGCTCCTTGGAGCTTTCGCCATCCTGACCGCCCTCCGGTTTTTTCTCCAAGGCCGGCCGATCGTCCCTGAC
>JAPPFQ010000171.1 GCA_028875135.1 Acidobacteriota bacterium | reverse complement strand
ATGGGGCCCTGGGCCCTACCTCGACTTTTGCCTGGTGGACAGGTAGCGGTAGAGTGCCAGATCCAGGGGCTGGGAGGTTTCCATAACCAGAAAGTCGACTCCCAGGGCGCCGCAGAGGTTCCTGATCTCCTGCTGATGGCTCTCGAATCCCGCCAGGTAGTCGTCTCGAGCCAGTGCCGGATCCATGATCAGGTTGCGGCGGGTCTCCATGTCCACCATTTGAACGGAATCGGAAAAATCGAACCGCTGCTCCCGGGGATCCAGGATCTGAATGACGATCACATCGTTGCCCTGGAAACGAAATTGACGAATGCTTTCCGCAACCTCACCGGTCGGAGCGTAGAGATCGGAAACCAGGACCACGATGCCTCGCCTGCGGATGGTCTCCGCCAGTGCCCGCAGCGGCTTCCCAAAGGCGGTTCCGGCATCGGCCTTGGCCTTGTCGATCAGGTGCAGCAGGCTCGACAGGTGCTCCCTGCGGCAGCGGGGGGGCAACTGGTCCACCAGGCCGGCGGCGAAGGTGGTCAACCCGACCCTGTCCCGTTGGCGCTGGGCGAAAAAGGCCAGGCTGGCGGTGAGATAGCGGGCGTACTCCATCTTGGTGACGGAATCGGAGCGGTAGGCCATGGAGCCGGAAGTGTCCAGCAGCAGATAGACGTTGGTGCTGGTCTCGCCCTCGTACTGCTTGACGTAGTGGCGGTCGGATCGGGCATACACTTTCCAGTCGATCTGGCGAATGTCGTCTCCCTCGATATATTGACGATACTGGGCGAAATCGACACTGAAACCCAGGTAGGGAGATCGATGCAGGCCGGAGATGAATCCCTCCACCACCGTTCGCGCCACCAGCTCCAGGGTGCCGATTCTGGCCAGGACGGCGGGGTCCAGGAAACGCAGCGGGGTGTGTTCGGAGACCGTCCCGGCCTGGGAAGTCATTGGACTGCCTCCTCTACAGGTGGCGGCGCCGGATTACAAGCCCGAGGCCGGCGCCGGCACGGCTTCGATCAGCTTGCCAATGACCGCGTCGGAGTCCACCTGTTCCGATTCGGCGTGGAAATTGGTGAGGATGCGGTGGCGGAGCACGGGAGGCGCCAGCTCCCGGATGTCGTCCACCGACACGTTGTAGCGGCCCTGCAGCACCGCCTTGGCCTTGCCGCCCAGGATCAGGAACTGAGACGCGCGCAAGCTGGCGCCGTAGTTGACCCAGGACTTGATGAAGTCGGGAGCGCTGGGATCGCCGGGACGGGAGGCCCGGACCAGTTGGACCGCATAGCGGGCCACCGAGTCGGCAACGGGAATGCGGCGGACCACGCGCTGAAACTCCACGATGTCCGCCCCTGCGATCAGGGGCCGGTAGCGAATGTCGCGCAGGGAAGTGGTGTCCTTCACCACCTGGATCTCTTCCGCTTCCGAGAGATAGTCGATCAGAATGTTGAACATGAAGCGGTCGACCTGGGCCTCGGGCAGGGGATAGGTGCCTTCCAGCTCGATGGGGTTCTGGGTGGCCAGCACGTAGAAGGGGGGCTGGAGGTCATAGGTGACGCCCTGGACCGTCACGCTGTATTCCTGCATGGCCTCCAGCAGGGCCGACTGGGTCTTGGGAGGGGTTCGATTGATCTCGTCGGCCAGAATGATGTTGGCGAAGATCGGACCCTTGACGAACACCAGGGTTCGCCGCCCGGTGGTGTGATCTTCCTCGATGATGTCGGTGCCGGTGATGTCGGCCGGCATCAGGTCGGGTGTGAACTGGATCCGGTTGAACTTCAGGTCCAGGACTTTGGCGATGGTCTTGATCAGCAGGGTCTTGGCCAGGCCCGGCACGCCGGTGATGATCGAATGCCCTCCCACGAACAGGGAAACCAGGACCTGGTCCACCACGCGGTCCTGTCCGACGATCTCCTTGCGAATCTCCCGCAGGATGTTCCCGTGGGCCTGGCGCATCTTCTCCAGCAAATCCACCTCGGAAGAGGCCGGTGGGCTTTCCCCCGGGGTGACGAGGGTTGTTTCCTGGGCAGATTCGGGGTTGATGGACATGGAGCTGACCTTGTCGCCCGCGGGGTTCCACGCTCGCGTGACCCGGCCCGGCCGGGCGCACGCATCCGGGGTGTGGCCCGGCAGCCTGTTAACCCCGCCTGCGGCGAATGACCCGGAGAATTCGGGCGCCTATTCCACCAGGGTCAACAGCAGTTCCTGAGCCGGCTCAAATCCGGGGGCGATTTCCAGGGAGGAGAGAACCTCGGTTTTGGCCTCGACCCGCCGGCCGAGGCGAAGCAAGGCCCGGGCAAGTTGGTAGTGAGCAGCCGCTCGGTCCGGGGGCTGGAGCGCCAGCAGGGCCCGATACTCTCGCACCGCCATGGCGGCTTCTCCCCTTCCCATGAACAGTTCACCCAACTTTTGGTGGGTTTCCCGGTCAAAGGGGTAGACCTGGATCGCCCGTTCCAGGACCGCTGCAGCCTCCTGCGACCTTCCCTCCTCCTCCAGCCAGTTGGCCAGGGTGGTCAGCGACTCCAGGTCGGCACCATGGATGTCGGTGAGCTGCCGAAGCTCATCGATGGCTGCCTCGTTCCGGCCGCGTTTCCGGTAAATCCGGCTGAGTTGGCGGTAAGGACTGTCCGGACCCGCATAGGCGGGAAACACCGACTTGGCGCGGCTCAGCAAGGGAAGGGCTGCGTCCTCTTCTCCGCGCTCTCGATAATATCCCGCCATTTTGAGGTTGGCAAAAAAATTGTGGGGCTCCTCGGCCAGCAGCGCTTCCAACCGCTGGGGAGAATTCATCAGCTCCTTTTTCTCCAGGAGCTGGAAGTCCACGTGTTCCAGGGCGCCTCCCAGCACCGATTCCAGGTAGTCCTGAAACTGGCCATCGAAGTCCTCGGGAGACAGATCCAGCACCTGCCGGAGCGTAACCTCCAGGGAGGTTTTCCGCTTGAAGCTGTTCAGCATGGCCAGGATTCCGGAAAAGCCGAAGCGCGCCTCAATGAACTCACAGGCCTTGCCGGCCTGGAAGTAGGAGAGGCCGACCTGCCCGGGAAACCGGGGGCGCAGGAATCCGCCGTTCAGTTCGAGGATGGGCAGCAACTTCCCCTGTTGAATGAACTTCAGAGTCTGAAGGCCGAGGCGGTCGCCCCAACCGGGCATGGCCCGGTGTTCCTCCATGACGGAGATTCCCTCGCTGAACCATCGGGGGACGTGATGGTCGGTCATGCCCAGCGTGATCACATGGGCGAATTCGTGCCACAGGGTGCTGGCCCAGTTGAACTGCCCCCGAGGGCGCGCCTTCGGAGAGTCCATGACGATACCGGGACCGAAGCAGACGCCCAGGGCCCCCAGACCGGGAACTCCCAGCGCTCTTACGGCGAAATCCTCGTGATTGGGGTACATCTCGAAGTAGACCGGCCCGGAAGGGCTGAATCCATACCTGGCGGAGAGCTCCCCGTAAGCCTTCTCCAGCAACGGGGGAACGTAGTGGCCCAGGAGGGCCGCCTCCGCCCGGTGCAGCTTGAGACTGAAGTGGGGCGTGGTCAGCGTCTCGTAGTTCTCGAAGCTGTCCATGAGACGCAGGGTGTTGACGGTCCAGAGGTTGAAGGGATCGACCTGGTACGCCTTTTCCAGGATTTCCTTGGCCTCGGATTCTCGTCCGATCCTCAGCAGATTGACCCCCAGATCGGCATAGGCGCCGAAGAGATTGGGATTCAGCCGGATGGCCTGCCGAAAGAATTCCACCGCCTGGCCGTAGAGCCGCTGGGTCACGCAATATCGGGCCAAGTGCCGATAGAGGTCCCCGTATCGGGGATTGAGTTCCAGCAGGGCTTGGGAGGCATCGTCCAGGGCTCGCACTTCGCCGCGGGCGTAGTGCAGAACAGCCTGGAGGGAACGGGCCTTCAGGGAACGGGGATTGATCTCCAGACACCGGCGGATTTTTTTCTCGGCCGCCTCGAAGTCCTCCCGGTCGATGGCAATCTCGGCCAGAGCCGCGTGGGCCGGCTCCAGGTTGGGATTGGCTTTCAAGGCTTTCGCCAGCAGGGCTTCCGCCTGCTCGGAAGACCCTCCCGTGAGGGTGAGCGCCATGCCCAGCAGGGCTTCCGGAAGGTTGGGATTGATCTTGAGCGCGGCCTTGAAGCTGATCGAGGCGTTGGCCGGATCGTATTTCTCCAGGAAGAGATTCCCCCAGGCAATCTGGGTGTCCAGGTCGTCAGGATCGGACTGGGTGGCCCTGCGAAAGTAGCGGTTGGACTCCCGGTACTGCTGCAAATGCTGCAGGGCGATCGCCGCCAGGCCGAGGTCTTTGCCGTCCTGAGCCTCGATTCGGGAGTAGAGCTCGACCAGGAGGCGGCGGCTTTGCGGAAGCCGGCCCTGCTTCTCGAGGATTCGAGCCAGCTTCAATTCGGCCCGGTTGCGGCAGGTTTCATCGCGCCCAGCCTTCTGGAGGGCCTGGCGGGCCAGGCGGAGCTCTCCCCGCCGGGAGTAAGCCTCCCCCAGCAACAGCCGCAGCTCGCAGGAGTCGGAGCGATCCTTCAGGAAGCGGTGAGCCCGTTCCTCCACCGCCCGGTAGCGGCCGGTGGCCAGCAGCGTCTTCAGCAGGCCCAGGCGAGCCCGCAGCGAAGCAGGGGGCGCCGACTTCGCCAACTCGCGGTAGAGAAGCAAGGCTCTCTGGTAGTCGCCACTCAGGAAGGATTGGTCGGCTTCTTCCAGACTCGGGGTGAGGCCCGGGAGCGGCGCCGGCAGCCAGAGGAAGGAAGCAAGGGCGAAGGCGGTGCACAGGGAAATCCGACGCGCCCCGTCAGGGGGCCAAGTGTGGATTGAGGTGGGGATTTCTTTCAGTGTCTGAGCGTTTTTCAAGATTCGGAATGGGGCATGAGCTTGAGGCGGTAACGGTTGTGTGCTGCCGGCTCCTGTATTCGCCACAAATAAGTGCCGCCCCTGCCCTGTCGGTCAGATCATCCGAGAGTGAAACAAGA
>JAPPFQ010000197.1 GCA_028875135.1 Acidobacteriota bacterium | reverse complement strand
ATGGACACCCTGGGCAAGGAGGCATCCGGCAACGGCTTAACCGAGACCGAGCTCGAAGCGCTTCTGGTTGATGAAAGCTGAGCGCGTTGTTCTCGATACCAAACACTATTGGCAAGAATCCGATTTCTCCAGATTCGGGCAGGTTTTGGGAAGATGACGCTGAGGTGCCCTCATGAAGATGCTGATCTATCCGGCGGTTGAATCGGAACGCCTCCGGAAGATTGTGGAGGCCGCTGGGCCCATGTCGGTGGTGAACGCCGACGGGGAAGAAGCGGCCCTGCGGGAGATCGCCGACGCCGACGCTTTTTTCGGCAAGCTCACGCCCCCGCTGCTGGCGGCTGCGCGGCGGCTGCGTTGGGCGCAGTCTCCCACCGCCAGCCTGGAGCACTACATGTTCCCGGCGCTGGTGGACCACCCCTGCCGGCTCACCAACATGCGCGGGATCTATGCCGACGTCATTGCCGACCACGTCTTCGGCTACATCATCTGTTTCGCCCGCAATTTTCCCCTGTATATCCGGCAGCAGCTCCGCTCTCACTGGGAAGCGGCGGGCGGGGAGGCCGAACGCTCGGGTTTTGTCCTGGGACCCTCGAGCATCAGCGGCATGGACCGCGCTCACCGGCATCTTCCGGATTCAACCCTGGGGGTCGTCGGTCTGGGTAGCATCGGCTCCGAAATCGCCCGGCGAGGCCTGGCCTTCGGGATGCGGGTGCTTGCCGTGGATCCCCAGCAACAGAGTGCCCCGGATGGGGTGGAGGCCCTGTGGAGGCCGGACCGCCTGCCCGACCTGCTCTCCGCCAGCGATTTCGTGGTGGTTGCGGCCCCGCACACGCCGGAGACCGAGAAGCTGTTCCGCCGACCGCTTTTTCAGCAGATGAAGCCCGAGGCGTACTTCATCAACATCGGCCGTGGCATGATCGTGGACCTGGCCGACCTGACCGCGGCGCTACGGGCCGGCGAGATCGCGGGCGCCGGACTGGACGTCTTCGAAACGGAGCCCCTTCCCCCGGACCATCCGCTCTGGACGATGGACAACGTAATCATCACGCCGCACGTGGCCGCGGCTACCCCCAGAATCGCCGAGCGCCACCTGGGAGTTCTACTGGACAACGTGCGCCGTTTCGCCGAGGGCAAACCCTTACGCAACCTGGTGGACAAGGCCAAGTGGTATTAGGGGCGCCGAGAGCAGGGATCTCTTGAGAAGGCGTGACTGGTTGGTGTTGTTTTGGAGAGGCGCTGCATTCCGGGACCCGGCTCTTAATTCGCCGCGTACGCGGCTGCGGCAGCGCGGGACCAGAAGACCCCGGGCTTCCACCCGGGGCTACCCTAAGCCGCAGCTACGCAGCTCGATAAGGTTGGCTTGTAGTAAGCATTTCCTTGGGTAACCACGTCAACCGCAGCTTCGCAGCTCTGCCCTAACCCACAACGCTGCAGGGGGACAGGTTTGTTCAAATTGTTGGATTATCGGGCACCAGCCCGGGGTTCCAAAAAGCCGCGATGGCGGCGCCAGTAATCATCCGTGCCGTTCGATTTAGCTTATGGCGAACGAGAAACCATTCACACCAAGAACGGCTCGCCGTGCACGGCTGTTTCGAATCGGCCGCGACCAGGCTGTTCGAATTCCGCGAGAGTTCGAATTGAACGCAGATGAAGTCTTGATAAGTAGGGAAGGGGACCGTCTGGTTGTCGTGCCCGTCCAAAAACGTCCCTCACTTGCCGACGTCTTGTCCCGCTTGAAGCCCATGGACGAGGACTTCCCGAATAGCGCAGACCCGCCTACGGAGCCCCAGGATCTTCTCTGAGTTGCCCCAACTACAATTCGCCCTCTTTACTCCATCCAAGGCTCGAGGAAACTGGCGCTGCGGCGGGCGGCTTCGGCTACCGACATGATGCCCGCGAAGGCCTGGTGGATGGTGACGTAGCCCCGGTATTGGACGTCCGCCAGGCCCTGGAAGACCTCGTTGAAATCGATTCCTCCCGATTCCCACAGGCCGATGTGGTCCAGTCGGACCGGGCCCCGGTTCCAGGTTTGGACCACCCCCTCTCCCTGGGGATTGAGGCGGTGGTTCTGGACGTAGACGTTGAAGAGGTGGGACCCCAGCCTCTTGATGGTCTCCCGGCCGTAGTCTTCTCCCGCGATCATCCAGTTGGCGGGTTCGTAGATGATCCCGAAGTTGGGCCGGTCCACCTTCTCCAGCACCTGGAGGGAGCCCTCCACGGTCTCGAACAGGCTGGAGCAGTGGGACTGGTGGGCCAGGCGGATGCCCCGCTCGGCGGCGGTGTCGGAGGCCCTCTGCGCCCAGGGAATGTCCTCCTCCTTCTTCATGCAGATCCGGATCAGATCGGCCTCGAAGGTTTCCGCCAGGTCCAGGTAGGGGGCGATGTTGCGCAGTCCGGATGGCCCCAGCTCGTCGTTGCGGGGAACGGCGAAGTCTCCGGTGACCATGGAGACATGGAGGCCGGCCTCCCTGATCCGGCGGCTCATGTGGGCCACCTGTTCGGGCGGCGAATGAACGCCCGCCTGGGAGGCCCGCATGCAGAGGGCCCGATACCCGTGGTTCCGGGCCAGGTCAATGAGTTGCGCCAGGTTCAGCGAGGCTTCCTCCTTGTTGGAAAAGCTCTCCGCAACCCGGGCCGACAGCGATAGTTTCATGCGAGTCTCCTTGTCATCCGCCTGCTCGGATGGCGTCCTGTCACCGCCTCCCCGGGAGGCGCAGCTCCAACCTGCGCCCAGCAGCATGAGTTGGATTGAAGTCCGAAGAAAGTCCCGGCGGCCGGGCGGTTTGCCATGCATCGTTAACTCCCGAAGACCTGACTGCCTCTTGCCTTAACCTCCGCAACGGGGTTGTATCCGAAGGCAGCGGCAGAGTAATATTCGCGCCAGCGATGCCGGGCGTCAAGCCCGACCTGAAGGACGCCCATGCCACTCATGACGGGATCCCGCTATTTCGCCGAGGCCATGCAGGCCTATGAAGTCACCCATGTCTTTCTGGTCCCCACCATCGTGACACCGGCCCTGGCCGAGATGGCAGGCCGCAATATCGTGCGGGTGACGGCCCACAGCGAGAAGGCGGCCGTCTACATGGCCGACGGCTACGCTCGAATCTCGGGCAGGCCCGGGGTGGCCATGGCCCAGACCATCGGCGCGGCCAACCTGGCGGCAGGACTGCGGGACCCCTACCTGGCCTGTGCCCCGGTCATTGCCGTCAGCGGTGGAAAGCTTCCCGAGAGCAAGCACCGCGGCGTCTACCAGGAGGTGGATGACTTTCCCCTGTTCGAGCCCCTGAGCAAGTTCAACGCCCAGGTGGACCTGCCCCAGCGCCTGCCCGACCTGCTCCGCCAGGCCTTCCGCGAAGCCACCACCGGATGTCCGGCTCCGGTTCACCTGGAGATCGGGGGGAACATCGGGCAGGCCATCGAGGGAGAGGCCGACCTGGACCCGGTCTTCGAGCCCCGGTTCGCTCGCTATCCCGCCATCCGCCCTCGGCCGGAGCCCGGCAGCCTGCAGCGGGCGGCCGACCTGTTGAGCCGCAGCCGCCGGCCGGTCATCGTTGCCGGCGGAGGGGTCACTCTTTCGGGAGCCCAGGCCGAAGTGAGGCAGTTGGCGGAAAGGCTCTCCATCCCGGTGGCGACTTCTCTGAACGCCAAGGGAACCATTCCGGAAAACCACTCTCTGTCCATCGGCGTGGTGGGCTCCTATTCCCGCGCCTGCGCCAACCGGTTGGTGGCCGAGGCCGACCTGGTCTTCTTCATCGGCAGCCGCACCGGGGGGCAGGTCACCAACAGTTGGCGCATCCCCCCCAAGGGGACTCCCGTCCTGCAACTGGACATCGAGCCCGGGGAACTGGGGCGCAATTATCCCAACCGTTGCAGCTTGTGGGGCGACGCCAAGGTGGGGCTGCAGGAGTTGAATGCCGCTATGGTCTCACGGCCGCCCGACTCGAGCTGGCTCGCACGGGTGGAGCAGGTGGTGGCCGAATGGCGTTCGGAAGTAGCCCCTCTGCGTTCTTCGCCGGCCGTGCCCATGCGCCCGGAGCGCCTGTGCAAGGAAATCGAGTCGGCTTTGCCCGAGGACGCGATCCTGGTCTCGGATACCGGCCACTCGGGGATCTGGTCGGGGACGCATATCGAGCTGCACCACCCCGGCCAGAGCTACATCCGGGCTGCCGGATCGCTGGGCTGGGGCCTGCCGGCGGCTATCGGGGCCAAGTGCGCCGCCCCCCAACGGCCGGTGGTCTGTTTCACCGGCGACGGCGGCTTCTACTATCACCTGTCGGAGTTGGAGACGGCCCTCCGCTACGGCATCCATCCCGTGATCGTGGTGAACGACAACCGCTCCCTCAACCAGGAGACCGAGATTTACGCCAGCGCCTATGGCGGAGTGCAGCGGGAGGGGTTGGAGATGTGGCAGTTCCGGGACCTGAACATCGCCGCCATGGCCGAGTCCCTGGGTTGCCGGGGCATCCGCGTGGAGCAGCCCGAGGGGGTCGTTCCCGCGCTGGAGGAGGCCCTGCAGGCCGACCGCCCGGTGGTGCTGGATGCGGTCACCGACATGGCGGCCCTGGCGCCCGATCCCTGGGGTTGAGGAGAACCGACCTTTGTCCACCATCGGAAATATCGCGGTGCTGGGGCTGGGAACCATGGGGCATGGCATCGCCCAGGCCTTTGCGGTGGGGGGCTGCCGGGTTAGCGGCTACGACCAGTCGCCTGAGGTGCGGGGGTCGGTGGCCGGCCGTATCGAGCATAACCTGAGGACGGCTGCCCAAGCCGGTTTCGGAGAGGAGACGGCCATTGCACCGGTGCTGGCTCGCTTCCGCGTTTGTGAAACCGAGGCGGAAGCGGTTCAGGGGGCCGAGTTGGTGGTGGAGGCGGTTGCCGAGGACCTGGAGGTCAAGCGGCAGCTTTTCAGCCGGATCGAATCCCGGGTTTCGGCCGAGACCATCCTGGCCAGCAACACTTCCAGTTTCCC
>JAPPFQ010000738.1 GCA_028875135.1 Acidobacteriota bacterium | reverse complement strand
AATCTCTACTTCGCCGACGCCCCCAACCAAAGCGTACGGCGCGTGGATGCCAACGGAACCATCACCACCGTCGCGGGGGGCGGCTATGACGGGGACGGAGGACCAGCTACTCATGCACGGCTTCGCCAGCCCTCAGGAGTGGCGGTAGACCCCGTCGGCAACCTCTACATCGCCGATTCTCAAAACCACCGCATCCGCCGCGTGGACACCAGGGGGATCATCAGCACTATCGCAGGAACCGGTGAGGCAGGCTACAGCGGGGACGGCGGTCCGGCGGTTCATGCCGAGCTACACCGACCCGGCAGAGTGGCGGTGGATAGAGTTGGCAACATTTACGTGACGGATTCCGAAAACCACCGCCTTCGAGTCATAACGCCACCATCGGCCGGTACTCCAACCCCCATCACCCTTCGGTCTCCGTCCCATTTGAGGACAACAGCGGAATATTCCAGGCAGATCAACCTGGCTTGGCAGGACAATAGCGCCGACGAGACGGGGTTCAGGCTGCAGCGCCGGGTGGAGGGCTTGGCCGATTGGGTTCCTGTGGGAATCACGGCCACCAACATTACCGAGTTTTCGGATGGCAGGCTGGTGCCCGGCACCTCCTACCACTACCGCGTACAGGCTTTCAACGACATTGAAGTTTCCGACTTCTCGAATGAGATCAAGGCGACGACCGGGAAGGTCCTTCCCACATTGACCCATTTCGCCCCGTCAAGGGGGCCGGCCGGAACCTGGGTCACCCTCACCGGAACCGAATTCCTTGGCGCCACCGCCGTACGATTCAATGGAGTGAACAGTCCACAATTCAGCGTCCGCTCGGCATCGACCATCGTGGCTTCGGTATCTCCAGGCGCCGTCAGCGGACCCATCAGCGTCATTACACCCAGCGGGACGGCCGTGAGCTCCGCCAACTTCACGGTTACGGGCGGCGGAATCAGCAGCCGGCTGTTCGTACCCATCGTGCTGAGGGCAAGGGGTTACTCAGGTTCCTTCTTTACTTCCGAATTGACCCTCACCAACCGTGGTAGCCGCGAAGCAGCCATCAGCTACACCTATGCGGCTTCCACCGGGACAGGCTCGGGAACCGCCGTGGATTCCCTGGAGGCCGGTCGGCAGATGATCATTCCCGACGCCATCGCCTATTTGACTTCTCTGGGAGTGCCTATCGGGGATGGAGCCGCGGCCGGCACGCTCAAGGTTGATTTTTCGAACCTTTCCTCCGTTTCCGATGCCGCCGTCACGGTAAGGACCAGCACTCCCGTCGATGACGGGAGTGGCCGGGCCGGTTTGGCATACCCGGGATTGAATCCCACCCATTTGTTCACGAGCGCGGCCTGGCTGACCGGCTTGCGTCAGAACAGCAACGATCGTTCCAACGTGGCCGTGCAGAACGCCGGGGACGCCGGCGACGGCAATATCAGGGTGAGAGTCACCATTTTCTCCAACTCCGGGAGAAGAGTCATCATGCCGGACATATCCTTGAAGCCGGGAGGGTTTCGCCAATACAACGGCATCCTGAACAGAGCCGGATTCGACAGCGGATATGCAAAGATAGAACGAGTGAGCGGGACAGCACCCTTCTACGCCTATGGGGTCGTCAATGACAATTTCAACTCGGACGGGTCTTTCGTCTTTCCGGTCAGGGAAGGTTCCCTGGTGGGCAAGGGCAGGCAAACCCTGCCGGTAATCATCGAAAGGGCAACGTTCGTCAGCGAACTGACGGTGACCAACTTTTCCTACTCGGACAAGACTGTCGAATTCAGGTTTGTGGCGGACGCCATCCAGACCTTCGACGACACGGCCACCTTTTACACGAGTCTTAAGGCTGGTCAACAAGTCATCATTCCGAATATCGTAATGCAACTGCGCCGGCAACGTATTGGGGGAATCGGTCCCGAGGGCCCTCCCTTCGTCGGAGCCGTGTTTGCCACGGTGCCCGATGCAGACATGAGCGGGATCGTGATTGGAGCTCGAACCGGCTCTCCGGACAAAAGAGGCGGGCAGTACAGCCTCTACTACAACGGGGTGCCCTATGGCTCGGCTTCGATCGAAAGCGCCTGGATCTACGGGCTGCAGCAGAACGCCGAGAACCGCAGCAACCTGGCCCTGGTGAACACGGGAGAGATCGACGACAGTTCCAGCACCTTCGAGATCACGGTTTACGACGGCAGCGGGGAGTCTCGACCGAGAACGAGAAGCGTGAGCCTGGGTCCGCGCCGCTGGACACAGATTAACGGGATTCTGGGCAGGATCGGCCAGGGGTACGTTCAGGTCAGGAAGGTCTCGGGCAACAACCCGTTCATTGCCTACGGGGTGATCAACGACGGCGGTAGACCCGGGGAGCGGAGCGGGGACGGGGCTCTCCTGCTTAGCCAGGAGTAGCCGTTCCCTTTTTCAAAAGCCGACGGTTCTCCCCGGAGTCCACGTTGTGGAACCATAGCTTAGACTTCCGGGGGGGGCAGCGCCCCCCTCGCCGCCGATACGACAACTCAAGAAGGGATCGTCTGCCAATTCGTTGTTTTCCCGGCACCATCGGTGAGGAGGAACACCATGCTGGATAACCCTGGAAGCTCTCACGGTCGGAGGTGGCGGCCCAATCGCCGTCAGTTTCTGGAAGCGGCGGCACTGGGCGGGCTCAGCCTGGGGTTTCGGACACAAGCCTCGGGCGCTGCCGGCCAGGGGACGGCCTCTCGGGATGGAGCCGTCTATGTGACCGACCTGGACCGGTGCCGGCCCGCTTCCGGCCTGTCCACCCGTCTGCAGCGCGGGACCTGGAAGACGCTGGAGTACGAAACCGACACCTTCGGCGGAACCATGCTGGTGGCCCTGGAGGAGAGCGCCGCTCCCGACTTGACCTACTCCCTGAACCGCAGCGGGTGGCACCGGATCTATGTCGGCATCTACCGAAAGCCCTTCGAGCAGCCCAAACAGGTTCAGGTCAGGTTGTCGGGGGATCCTGCCTACACCACCGTGACCGGCCGGAGGGGAGAAACCGACCATCGCGAGAACTGGATCGACGACATCTACTGGAAGAGCGCCGATCTGAGCGGGCGCGACCTGCTCATCCGTCAGACCCGGATACCCCGCATCCGGCACGGGTGGCTGGCTTACATCAAGCTGGTCCCTCTGTCGGCGCCGGAGGTGGAACGTCTGCGGCAGGACCGCGCTCAGAAGGCCACCAAGCGCCTGTTCGTACACACCGACGCCCACTTTTCCAACGTTTCCGGATCGGCCGAGGAGGTGCTCAAGTACCTGGAGCCGCTACGGCATACCGACGTGTCCCGGGTCTACTGGGAGGCCGGCGGCGGGGACCGGGCTCTTTACCTGTCCAGGATTGCCGAGGATTACGGGCGGGCCTTCAACCAGCCCGACCCGGTCTTTCCCAGGGCCGTCGATCGGGAACTGGCCGTGACCTGGAGGACCTATCGCCAAAAGGGAGTGGATCCCCTGCGGGCGGCCGCCGAGTTGGCTCGGGAGATGGGAATCGAGCTGCACGCCTCCTACCGCACCGCCGGGTTCGTCTACCCGGCGCCCCACGACCACATTGAGGGCAGCTTTTACCAGAAGCACCCGGAACTGGCTTGCCTGGATCGGCAGGGCAGGCCGATGCCCCGCATTTCCTACGCCTTCCCCGAGACTCGCCGCTACGTGATCTCTCTTTTCAGGGAGATGGCCCAATACCCCATCGACGGCGTGGGAGTCCTCTACAATCGCCGCCCTCCGCTGGTGGCCTACGAGGAACCGCTGGTCCGGGAGTTCCAGGACCGCTACGGCCAGGACCCCCGCCGGCTGGACGAGCTGGACCACCGCTGGCTCACCTTCCGCAGCCAGGCCCTGACCCGGTTCATGCGGGAACTGCGCCAGGCAATGGACGAGGTCAGCCAACGCACCAACCGTGCCAGGAGCCTGGCTATCTCGGCGGTGGTGTTTCGCCCCGAGGAAAACCTCTTGCACGGAATGGACCTGAAGACCTGGATCGCCGAGGGCCTGGTGGACACCATCATCCCCTATTCCTCCACCATTCGGCTCAACAGCTACCAGCCTGCCTGGGACAAGCCCGAGGACGTGGACTACTACGTCTCGCTGGTGCGGGGGACGCGGTGCCGTCTGGCGCTCAACCTGATGCCTCGCGGGCTGACCGCCGAGGAGTATCACCGCAAGGCACACCGGCTCTATGGCGCCGGGGTCGAGAACTTCTTTTTCTGGGATGGGATCGTCCGGGCTCG
This sequence comes from Acidobacteriota bacterium, assembly GCA_028875135.1. Lineage (GTDB taxonomy): Bacteria > Acidobacteriota > Terriglobia > Versatilivoradales > Versatilivoraceae > Versatilivorator. The sequence goes on along the minus strand of JAPPFQ010000738.1, from coordinate 783 downwards.
CAAGGTGCCTCGATTGGGGCACAAGGACGAAGTGGCAGCCTGGTCGGCCGCCGGCGAGCCGCCGATCCGGCCCACTGCCACTCGCCTGCGCAAGCTGGGAGAATGGGAGCTCACCCTGGAGACTCCGGGGTAGAATCAGGCCAGGCGCTCACCCCAACCCAGGACGCCGCGTCCCCGTTCCACCACCGTAGCAGCTACTTGCTGGGCCCGGGCAACCGCCTCGGCCAGGGGGCGATCCTCGGTGAGGCCTGCGATCAGGGCTCCGTTGAAGGCGTCCCCGGCGCCGATGCTGACGTTGCTGGATGCCACCCGGACCGGGGGCTGGTGGGAAAAGGGTTCCTTCGCGGACTGGTAGGCAGCCCCGCCGGAGCCCATCTTGAGGACCACGGTGTGAGGGCCGCCGGCCAGCACGCGTTCGGCCACCTCCCGGCCGTTTCTCCCGGAGGTCCAGACGGTCAACTCTTCCAGGGTGCCCACCACCACCTCGGCCCGGGCCCACAACTCCCTAACCTGCCGGGGCTCGGCCTTGCCCGTCCAGCCCAAGCCGGTATCCAGCACCCGCACCCGCTCCGGCCCGCCGAAATCCTGCAGCAGATTCAGAACCCGGGGCAGCGCCTTCACCGGGATCTGTCCCGGCAGGCTGGCCAGCAGCCAGGTTGCTTCTCCGCCCTGAGCCGACAGGCTCCAGTCCAGAGCCGGGCCGACGTGCTGGAGTGTCCCCAGCCGCCTTCCGGCTGCATCCACCGCGGTGATGGCCTGCATGGTGGAGAGGCCGGCGGGAGC
>JAPPFQ010000096.1 GCA_028875135.1 Acidobacteriota bacterium | reverse complement strand
AGCCAACAGAGGTCATGGGATGAAGCCCATCCGTGGGCGCGGGCCGGGTTGCCTGGCTGCCGCCCTGTCGATGCGGCAGAGCCGTCCCGCTTCGTGGTCCTTCGTGTAACTTCGTGGATAACTCTTTTTTCGTTTGTTTGAAATAAGTGCCGAATCCCTTGATCTCATTGCCTCACCAACTCTGATGCGCGAACTGGCCAACGTCAACGGTACCATCTGTGCCCTCGAGGATGCCGTGATCCCGGCGGAGGACCGGGGCTGCCTGTTTGGAGATGGAGTCTACGAGGTCGTGCGCGCCTATCAGGGTCGGCTCTGGGGATTACACCGACACTGGAGGCGATTTCAGCGCAGCTTGAGGGAGATTGACCTCCAGCCTGCCAACCTCGAGGAGATGCGGGGTTGGGTCGAGGAAACCTACCGCGCCAGCCAAATCCCGAACGCTACCGTCTACTTCCACTTGACCCGGGGAGCCAGTCCCAGGAACCATTCGTGGAGCGAGTCCCTGGAGCCCTCTTTTTTCCTGAGCGTGCGTCCGTTTGCCGACAGGGGAATCGTGGCAGGCGTCAAGGTTCAGTCGGTTCCCGACCTGCGCTGGCGCCGGTGCGACATAAAATCTCTCAACCTGCTGCCCAATGTGCTGGCCAAGCAGCAAGCCCGAAAGCTGGGCGCCTATGAAGCACTGCTGGTGGATACCAAGGGAAATGTCACCGAGGGCAGTTCCTCGGCCGCCCTGGCAATCCTTGAGCGAACCATCATCGCCCCCCCCCAGACTTCCTCGATTTTGCCGAGCATCACACGTGAATATGTCGAGGAGATTACAGTCGGGCTGAAGCTCTCGTTCCGGGAGCGATGGCTATCACTGGCCGAGTTCCGCTCGGCCGGTGAAGCTTTTCTCGCCGGCACTTCGGACGAGATCACCGGGATTACCCACCTGGACGGCCAAGCTGTCGGGACAGGTAGGGTCGGGCCATGGACCCGAGAAATCCAGAAGGCCTACCGGCAGCGCATTGAATGGGGGAAGGACTGACAGTGGGAGCGGGAGGAAGACGCCTCCGGTTCAGACCCGCGTGGAATCTAGTTGAGGCTGCTCACGCGCGAGGGGTTGGGAGACGGACCCGCCGGGTCCGGCACGGCCAGAAAACTCTGGTAGTTTTCTGCCGAAACGAAGATGGTTTTGGTCTTCCCTGCCTCACCGAGTTGGCCGAAGACCCTATCGTTCACCCAGAGTTGAGTCCCGAGGGGATTGCCGAGCTTCACGTTCAGGGGCCGCTGGAGGGAAAAGCTCCTGGTATCGCCAGACCGCAAGATGCCGCTGAACAATGTGCTTTCCCCAACGCTGACCCTTACCCAGGCTTCCTCTCGAGCCTTGATGCGTAACATCGGCTCGGCCACCGAATCGCCCCGGGCGCCTGAAGGTGTTCCCGAGGGCAATTCGGGAGTCAGTTCCCCCAGGACACTCAAGTCGGACCGATCACCCGATCCACTCACGCCGACACGCTTGCCGTTGTTCCGGGAAGCTTGTGCGGGCGCAGCGGCTTGAGCCTGCGAAAGCTGCGCTACTCCGGCGTTGTTGGGAACGGTCAACGAATCCTGGCCTGTCCGGGCGCGCACTTCGACGAAGTAAAAGATCGTCAAGGCCCCAAGAAGTGCCACCACAGAGGGAAAGATGGCGGCGGATTTTGCGCCTCCAGCCCGGGTTTTCAACCTCGCGCCCAAGGATGGCCGGGGTGCCTGAGCGGCACGGAACCTTTGGCCCGCGGATTTGAGCCGGTCTTCCGCCAGCAGGTATTCCCGGACCGGCTTGTCTTCATCAATACCCAGGTAGCGGGCATAGCTTCGAACAAAGGACTGTCGAAAAACGCCGGCAGGCAATCGATCGAAGCGGTCGTCTTCGATGTAACCGAGCAAACTGGCCCGGATCTTGGTTTCCCTGGCTATTTCTTCCAGGGTAACCCCTCTAAGTTCCCGCTCACGTTTCAGATCGGCGCCCAAGGACACAGTGGGTCTCCCACAAGAGAAAAGGGTCATTCATACTATGCCCGTGCCCGGCACCTGTCAAGAATTTGAGGAAGGAATTGAATTCGCACCGGCTCCAGGTTTAAAATCGCTCGGTCTTGAAAAATTTTTACCCTTGAATCCGTCGAACCTCTGACCCACGGCTCTTCCAACGGGTGGGAACACTGAAACAGGCCCAGGGCAAACTGATGAACCTCTTATCGCGACTGCTGCTGACGTGTTGCCTTCTCTACGGGCTGTGCATTACTGCCTCTGCAGACGAAATACCCAAGGTCAGGACGCTCCGAATAGACGTTCGCATGGTGGAGGTCTATACCGCTGTCTTCGACCAGAGAGGCCGATACGTTCCGGGATTGGCGCCGGCTGATTTCGAAATCGAAGAGAACGGTCAAGTCCAGTCCATCCAGGCCTTTGAGTCCCAAACCTCAGCTCTGACGATCGCGTTGCTGGTGGACACCACCGGTAGCATGCTGAAGCCGCTGCCGCACGTCAAGAACGCGGTGGCCGACCTGTTGACGGAGATCAAGCCCCAGGATCGCTTCGGTCTCTTCGCTTTCAACAATCGGCTCCAGGTTCTGGTGCCGTTTACCAAAGATAGGCGCGCGGCGCTTCGAGCACTCTTCCGCATGCGGGCTTCCGGAAGCACCGCTCTCTTCGATTCCCTGGCCCAACTGGCCCCCCATCTGGCCCGAGTGACCGGCAAAAAGGCCATCCTGCTCTTCACCGACGGCGAGGATACCAGTAGCGTCCTCTCCATGGAGGACTCGGTCAGGACCATCAAGCGAGTCGGGATTCCCATCTATACCGTATTTCAGGGACGGGCGCTGCAAAGCCAGCTCCTGATCGATCGCCTGACGGAGATTTCGAATGCGACCGGAGGCGTCGCCGTCAGGATCAGACGCCCCGAAGAAATCAGCCGGGTCTTCACCGAGATCGTACAGGATCTTCAGCACCTCTATCTGCTCGGCTACTACCCGCCTACCGAGATCGGCTCCAGCAACGGAGGGTGGCGCAAAATCTCGGTGCGTGTTCCTCGGCACAAGGATTTCCGGGTAAGAGCCAAGGAGGGTTACCTGCCGTAACCCACCATCAGACTGAAGCGGAAACTCCATCCTTTCGGAAACGACCGCCGCCTCGTGGCTTCGGCGGTTGCCGCCGGTTGACCCGACAAACCTTAAGTGATAGTTTCACCGTCACCAATCTGACACAGGAGCTGAGGTTGTGCCAGGCGAAGCGCTAGGAATGATTGAAACCAAGGGGTTTGTTGGCGCCGTCGAGGCGGCGGACGCCATGGTGAAGGCAGCCAACGTCACTCTGGTGGGAAAAGAGTACATTGGAGCCGGCTTCGTGACGGTATGCGTGCGAGGGGATGTCGGGGCCGTCAAGGCCGCCACCGATGCGGGCGCCTCCGCGGCGCGACGAGTCGGCGAACTCGTAGCTGTCCACGTCATTCCCAGCCCCCACGTCGAAGCTGAAAAGAACATCCCCGGCGAAACTCGCTAAGCCATTCACGCGACGTGGCAGGCGGATGAAGGCGGCCCTTTAGCCTGGTGCGCCGGCACTTCCCGGCGGATACTCCCCTGACCAACCTCTCCAATTGCCCCTGGACCTCTCACAGGCCATGGATCGAGATCTTGAGTCCATTCAGCAGGCCCGGTCACTGCTTGACAAGGCATTTCATGCCCAGGAACGCCTCTCTCAATTCTCCCAGGACCAGGTCGATTCCGTGGTTCGGCAAATGGCCGAGGCTGGACTGGGAGCTGCGGAGAAGCTTGCCCGCATGGCCGTGGAGGAAACCGGCTTCGGCAACGTCGCCGACAAGATCCTCAAGAACAAGTTCGGCTCCGAGTTTGTCCACGAGGCCATCAAAGACCTCAGGACGGTCGGCATCATCAGGGAGGACAGGACAAAGGGAATCCTCGAGATCGCCTCGCCGGTCGGGGTGATTGCCGCGATCATTCCCTCCACCAATCCCACTTCCACCACCATCAACAAGGCCCTGATCGCTCTCAAGGGCCGCAACACGATCGTTTTCAGCCCCCACCCCTCGGCGGCGGGCTGCATACGGGAGACGAGCAAAATCCTGTCGGAGGCCGCGGTCGCAGCCGGAGCGCCCGAGGGATCGATCGGATGCCTGTCCCATTCCACCATCGAAGGAACCCGAGAACTGATGAGCCATCGCAAGACCGCCCTGATCCTGGCTACCGGAGGGCATGGTCTTGTCAAGGCCGCCTACAGTGTGGGCAAGCCCGCCTTCGGGGTGGGTCCGGGCAACGTCCCCGCCTACGTGGAATCCTCGGCCGACATCCCCCAGGCCATCCAGGACATTTTTACCGGCAAGTGCTTCGACAACGGCACGCTCTGTTCTTCAGAGCAGGCCATTATCACCGATGCCGCCATAAAGGATCGCGTGATCGAAGAGATCAGGAACAACGGGGGGCATTTCCTGAACGAACAGGAAATCGGGGCGCTCGGCCAGGTGGTCGTCACTCCCGGACGAACGGTGAACCCCAAGATCGTCGGCAAGCCGGCAGCAACTATTGCGGCACTGGCCGGGATCCGCATCCCGGAAGGCACCCGGGTCCTGGTAGCCCCGCTCTCAGGAGTTGGTCGGGACTATCCCCTGTCCATGGAAAAGCTCTCTCCGATTCTGGCGTTTTACGTGGAGAAAGACTGGGAGGCGGCCTGCGATCGATGCATCGAGCTGCTCAACTACGGTGGTTTGGGACACACCCTGGCGATCCATTCCAGGAACGACGAGATCATTCGGCAGTTCGGCCTGCAGAAGCCCGTCTTTCGAATCGTCGTCAATACCCAGGCGGCCCTGGGAGCCGTGGGCTACACCACCCGGCTCTTTCCGAGCATGACCCTGGGATGCGGGACCCTCGGCGGCAACATCACTTCCGATAATATTTCCCCATTTCACCTGATCAACATCAAACGGGTGGCCTACAGCCGCACTCAGGACCTTGGGGAGGACTCGTCCCAGTCCGCGGCCACTCCACAACA
>JAPPFQ010000570.1:2595-5032 GCA_028875135.1 Acidobacteriota bacterium | reverse complement strand
GTAGGCTGGCTCTCCTTTATTACGCGTTGCGGACCGGCCCCGCTGTCCCCGCCTCACAACCTCCTCCACCGCGCCAAAGCTGCGGAAGCAACAGCAATGGTATGAGTCGGGGTCGGCTGAGTCAAGGCCCTGTTTCGGGGCAAGTAACTGATTAGTCAGATACTTATGGACGACATCGAATGCCGGTGGACCGTATGGGCTGGCCATGGAAACACGCCCTAACCTCTGCGGAAAAGCGCAGCCTCGCTTCGCTTTTCCGCAGAGGACGCGGGAAATCCGTGTTGTCCCGAGTCTGGTGGGGCGTTTCGGGAAGGTCCTAAACCACAACGGCGAGGGGCTCCGCCCTCTGAGAGAGAATCGTTATGGTTGTCAATAGTGTGAACCATCCAGGTGAATAACTTGGTCTCTGTAAAGCATTCACCCATACGGCGGCATCGGCGTTACCCGGAAAGACGGAAATCGTCGATCGTTCCAGGGGCATGGTGTAGGTCTTTTTCTTGCCCCGATTCATCCCCTGGTCTGCGGGGAACAGTACTGTGAGCAGCATTCCCGAACTGTTGAGGACGGACCATCCTCGGGAGGTCATCGAGGCGGCCCCGGCGCATGTTGTCCGCAACCCTGTCGAGGCCGCCTATGCTCGCTCTGACCTGTTCGAACTGCGGTGTGTCCTGATGAACGGCTAGGCATGTTATCTGGCCCAAGGCACCGGGGAGGATCTGGAGCCCGTGGAGGAAAGAGGCCCGTGCATCTTGCCGCTACGGATTGCAGGACGCCGGACAGACTCATCAAATTCTCGCCACAGTAATCTATCTATTCACACTAAACTCACATAGACCCTGCTATATTCCTAAGGCTGCCGCCGATCCACGTACTAAATATAATTTCGGGTACTTACGGTTATCGCACCCATAGGAAACGCAACGCAGGGCAAATAGGAGCCTGCTATACCGGGGATTGGCCTCAAAGTCTCAGGTTCCCTACAGGGGAGGCCTGTGACCTCTGTTCAGTCGGCCCTCATAGCTCCGGTGCTCATCGATGTGGATCTTGGTGCCAGGCGGTGTGCCAAACCCGTAACACCCCCGATATCGAGCCAAAAACTGGCGTGGAACCATGATCGTTACCCTGTTCTTCTGGCCGGCCGTGGCGCTCAGTGTTCTCGTTGCCATTGCCGGAGCGATCCTGCGAAAGACCACCCCGTTACTTGTGGCGGCTGGCCTTGTTCTACCGGCGTCGGCATACCTTGCGGCAACGCCGAGATTCGAGGTTTGGGGATTGTTCCCGGTTGGTGTCTATCTGCTGGCGGCGGGGGCCATTCGCTGGCTTGACGGGTTGGCTGGCAGGACAACGAGCCTGTCGCTCATCGCCTGCAACACCTGGTTCTTTTCAGATCTCGCTGCAGAGATATTCAGCCACTCCCTGAATCCGTGAGCCTTGCGGAACAGAGGTGCGAACGGCGCCCGGGAACCGGCTTCGGGAGGGCGTGGGGCACGGGCCATCTTATGTCCGATCATTTTGATTAACGGATACAAAACGGCTCCCTGTCCAGCTGCGTGTTACCTCCAGGCTAAGTTTCCTTTGGAATTAGTGAGATGATACCGTTTTTCGGCAGATGCACCTTAGCCCTACGCCCTTTAAAGGACATTCCCCTAACCCCGATAGAGCTAGGCGTGGGGCCGCTAGGTCCAGGTAACTCACAGTTGGGCTTGAGGCATCCGGGGTTCCAGGAAAGTATTTTCAGAATAGGCGGCCAGCTACAGCTCGCGTGGTCGGGATCGAAAGGAGGAGGGAGCAGTGGAAAAACAGTTCAACAGCGATGAGGTTCCGCTGGCACAACTGCTCGGCTGGGCCGAGAATGGCCACCTGCAACTGCCGGACTTCCAGCGCGGCTGGGTGTGGGACGACGACCACGTTAAAAGTCTGCTGGTTTCTATTTCGCTGTCGTATCCGATCGGCGCGGTCATGACGCTAGTCGCCGGCAATCCTGATGTCAACTTCAAGGCGCGACTCCTTGAAGGCGTTGCGCTGCCGGCCACACCGTCCCCCGGAGTACTCCTGTTAGACGGCCAACAGCGAGTGACTTCGCTGTTTCAGGCTCTTAAATCGCAGGCCCCAGTCTGCACGAAGAACCACAGGGGCAAGGAACTCCACCTTCATTATTATGCGGACATTAAGGCCTGCATTGATCCGTCTGTGGATCGGGAAGATAAGGGGATCTTTAGTGTCCCCGCAGACCGCATCCAGCGAAGCAGCTTTGGTCGGACAATCGATTTGGATCTGAGCACCCGAGACCGGGAAATCGCGGAAGAGATGTTTCCGCTGGATATCGTTTTCGACAACAGGAAAACGATGGCTTGGCAGATGGCCTATCTGCGCCCGGGGCCAAGTTACGATGAGCGCTACGAGAAATGGGGGCAGTTTGTGGACGCCGTCATCAATC
>JAPPFQ010000570.1:0-2585 GCA_028875135.1 Acidobacteriota bacterium | reverse complement strand
CGATCGAGTTGGTTCAGGCGACGCAGAAAGAAGCAGTCTGCCAGGTATTCGAGAAGGTCAACACCGGCGGTGTCACCCTTACGGTGTTCGAGCTGCTAACGGCGACCTATGCCGCTGGAGACTTCGAGTTGCGCAAGGACTGGGACGAGCGGTTCGAGAGACTCAAGCAGGATGAATTGCTGGCAGGAGTCACCGCCACCATGTTCCTGCAGGTCGTCACGCTGCTGGCCACCTACAACCGGCGCCAACAATACCTGCAAGCACATCCGGAGGACGACAAGGCTCCCGCAGTGTCGTGCAAGCGCCGCGCCGTGTTACGCCTGCCGCTTGAGGACTACCGGCAATGGGCGGATCGCGCCGAAAGCGGGCTGCTGCGCGTGGTAGCGTTCCTGCACAACCACTGTATCTTCCGCTATTGGGATCTGCCGTACGCAACGCATTTGGTGCCGCTAGGGACCATCTTCGGATGGATGGAAGAGCGTGCGGAATCGTATTCAGCGCGACAACAGCTCGGGAAGTGGTATTGGTGCGGTGTCCTCGGAGAGATGTACGGCGGCACTACGGACACTCGGTTCGCCATGGATCTGGAAGATTGCATCGCGTGGATCGACAATAGTGACAGCAACACCGTTCCTCGTACGGTCCAAACGGCACAGTTCCAGGCCGAACGGCTGCTGACGCTACGCAGCCGTAACAGCGCCGCCTATAAGGGACTGTACGCACTCCAGATGATGCAGGGCTGCCTGGACTTCAGGACTGGCCGGCCGATTAACGTACATGCATATATGGAGAACGCCATCGACATTCATCACGTTTTTCCTCGGCACTGGTGCGTCAGCCATGACATCAAGCGGGGGATCGCCGACTGTATTGTGAACAAGACGGCACTTGATGCACACACGAACCGCCACATCGGCGGCAGCGCTCCCAGCACCTACCTTTCCCGGATCGAGTCGCAAGACAGCATCGAGCCACACGTTCTCGATGGCTTCCTGCGGTCCCACGACATCGATCCGGTGGCACTTCGCCGGAATGACTTCGCGCAGTTTTTCAACCACCGGTTCGAGAGCCTAATCCGTCACGCCGAGAATGCCATGGGCAAGCCGGTGAACCGACGACCGGATCGGGATGAGAGTCCGTTTGTTGAGCAGGACATATCCATCGAGCCGGGCATACGGTCTCTGATCGAAGGCGGCGAATCAGCCGCGGTCGAGTTCAAGTCTACCGCTCGCCGCAACCAGCGTACCGAGGCATCAGACAAAAATATCACCTGGGCTGTGGTTAAGACCATCGCTGCTTTCATGAACACGCACGGTGGTACGCTTCTGGTAGGTATCGACGACCACGGCCATCCGGTCGGCATCGAGGCGGATTACCCTTTCCTCCAACGGAACGACCGCGATGGCTGGGAACTCTGGCTGACTGCAGTAGTCAAGAGCGCGTTGGGACCAGTCGCTACCATGGGTCTGTCCATACGTTTTTGCATGGTTGAAAGCCAGACTATAGCTCGCATTGATGTGCGTCCCGGCGCGACACCAGCATTCGCGAAACGCACGGGCGAGACGCGCGAGTCCTTCTTTGTCCGCCTCAACAACTCGACGGTGGAACTCCAAGGGTCGGCACTACTCGAGTACAGGCAGAGACGCTGGCCTGAGTAGGTTGCATCGGCTACGGAGCGCTATACGTTGATGGAACCGAGAGATTTCAAGACGGAAAGAGCCGAGAGAATTCCCAAAAAGCTTCGGCATTCTACAGGTGTCCTAATCATCCGGGGGTACTGTTACGGGTGGGGCAGTTTCTCGGCCGAGGATGGGGCTGTGACGGTATTTGCGGTGCTACGGTACGTTGGATGTCAAGAAAACGCAGCCTAACCGGTCAGGCTCACGGATTTAGGGGGAGTCTTATGAATCTGCGAGCAGCATTGATCGTCTACGCCGCCTTTACCAAGGAAATGTTCCCATGCTTATTTTGTCCTGGAACGTCCACTTTCAATCTCTGTCCGGTCAACTCGATAACATCGTCGAGGCTATCCGGTCCGCAGGACCAGACGTCGTTACGTTGCAGGAGGTAAAGACGAGCCTAGCAGGCGATATGGCGCCCCGTCTCGCCAACATCGGCCTTGTCCACGCCCACTGGAGCGGCAAGAAGGCCCCACCCACGGCAATGCGGGAATTACCGCCAATCCGCAGGTTGAAGCGGAAAGTCTACCAGTGCCTGATTGCGAGTCGCTGGCCAGTTAAGGCTTGCGGCAATCGTTGGCGCCGTCGCGCACCCTACCCGGAGATGCTAGCGCGGGCCACGGTCTCCGTGCCCGATGAGCACGATATCGACGTGTTGACCGTCCACATCCCGAACGGTTCCGGCAATGGCTGGAGAAAGATCGACACTTTCAACGTCCTGTCAGCTGCCCTTCGTCGGGCGATTGACTCACCCCGCATCCTGACCGGCGACTTCAACGAGCCCCAGCAGTTCCGAAAATCGGGACAAGTCGTGCCTTTCGGAGCGACGATTCATGAGGACGGTGGTACGTCCAGCCAGGGCTCATTTAGCAAGTTCGGAGTCGAGCGACCGAGAATCGAGTGGGC
>JAPPFQ010000408.1 GCA_028875135.1 Acidobacteriota bacterium | reverse complement strand
ACCTTGACCTTGGTTCGATTGCCCTTGACGGTGTCGCCGTCCCGAATGGCGCCGATCCTACGCACATCCACCCGAACCGAGGCATAAAACTTCAGGGCTCTCCCGCCGGTGGTGGTTTCCGGATTGCCGAACATGACCCCGATCTTCTCCCGAATCTGGTTGATGAAAATCAGGCAGGTCTTGGACTTGGCGACAATGCCGGTCAACTTGCGCAGAGCCTGGGACATGAGCCTGGCCTGCAGCCCCATGTGGGAGTCTCCCATTTCACCGGACAACTCGGCTCTCGGCACCAGGGCAGCCACCGAATCGACCACGCAAACGTCCAGCCCACCACTGCGCACCAGCATTTCAGCGATTTCGAGCGCCTGTTCTCCGGTATCCGGCTGGGAAACCAGCAGGTTTTCCACGTCCACGCCAAGCTTGCGGGAATAGGCGGCGTCCAGAGCATGCTCTGCATCCACGAACGCGGCCATACCCCCGTTTTTCTGAGCCTCGGCGATCACGTGAAGGGCCAGCGTTGTCTTGCCGCTGGATTCGGGACCGAAGATCTCGACCACCCGTCCCCGAGGCATGCCGCCGACGCCCAGTGCGGCGTCGAAGGACAAGGAACCGGTGGCGATCACGCCGATGTTGGCCACGGTCGCGCGGCTGCCCAGGCGCATGATGGATCCCTTGCCGAATTGCTTTTCGATCTGAGACAGCGCCAGGTCGATGGCCTTGCTCCGCTCTCCGCTTGCGTCACTCATGGATTCCCTCCTGTTTGCCATTTTTATCCAACCATATCAATGATTTAGCTCCCGCAATGGCCAGGAGGGCTCACGAGTCCACCGGGACTCGCCGGCCATAGCGATAGAACCCCCGTCCCGTCTTGCGCCCCAGGTTTCCAGCCGCCACCATGCTTTTCAGCAAGGGACAAGGTCGATACTTGGCGTCCCTGAAGCCGTCGAAGAGAGTTTCCATGATATCCAGGCAAACATCAAGCCCAATCAGGTCGGCCAGAGCCAGCGGTCCCATGGGATGGTTCATCCCCAACTTCATGATCGCATCCACGTTCTCCGCCGTCCCCACACCCTCGTGGAGACAGAAGACGGCTTCATTGATCATGGGCATCAGGACACGATTGGAAACGAAGCCCGGAGAATCGTTCACCTCTACCGGCGTCTTGCCCAGACCCTTGACGATCCGGTGGACAGCCGAAAGCGTCACCCCGGAAGTCTCGGGCCCGCGAACGACCTCCACCAGCTCCATCACCGGCACGGGATTCATGAAATGCATCCCCACGGTCTCCCCGGGGCGGCCCGAGGCGACCGCCAGTCGGGCGATGGAGATGGAAGAGGTGTTGGAGGCCAGGATGGCCCCGGGGCGACAGATCCGGTGGAGTTGGCCAAAGACCTCCTGCTTGACCGTGAGGCTCTCGCTGACGGCTTCAACCGCCAGTTCCACCGAAGCCATCGGGCTCAGGTCGGGGGCCGGCTCAACCCTGCCCAGCGCCTCCATCTTCCGGCCGTGCGTCAGCCGGGCCTTTCCGACTTCTCGATCCAGCCCCCGCGAAATTGCATCCATGGCGGAGGACAACTGGGCCTGCACCGGGTCGCTCAGGACCACCTGCCAACCCCGTTGGGCAAAAACCTGGGCGATTCCCCGCCCCATGGTTCCGGCTCCCGCGATGCCTACCCGGCGACAAGGCTGTATTCTCATGGACGATTTCCTGGAAAATGCACGAAATGGGGATGACTGGCTTGGATGGCGAGCATCGGACCCTCCGGCGCCCGCTCGCCGGAAGGACCGGGCGGTCGATGCCACTCACTCCGCTGACACGTTTACCCCGGGCCGGCTCTCCCCTATAATTTTAGCCATGAAGGCATCAATTGAAATCGGCAAAAAATGAATCGACGATCCAATCCGTATGTAGTGGCGGCGGTCCTGGTCCCGGCACTCCTTGGGACACTGGCTCTCTCCAGCGCCGAGCCCAATCCGCAGCAGGAACAGACCACCCTGCGAGTCGACGTCGACCTGGTCAACGTCCTGTGCACGGTTCAATCCAGGCAGGGCCAGTTCGTGACCGATCTGAAGCGACAGGATTTCAGGATCGAAGAAGATGGCGTGACTCAGTCCGTCACCCATTTTGCCAGGGAGGTCACCCTGCCCCTCACCCTGGGCATTCTCATCGACACCAGTCCCAGCGTCCAGGACATCCTGCCCCTGGAGCAGCGAGCGGCCATCGAGTTTCTGAGGACGGTCCTGAAAAAGAACGACCTGGCCATGATCATCAACTTCGATCGCAGCGTTTCCCTGATTCAGGACTTTACCAACAGCCTGAGCCTGCTGGAAAAGGCCGTCGGCCTGCTGGCCATCGGCGGGGGCACTTCCCTGCACGATGCCGTCTTTCTGGCCTGCGACGAGAAGCTGAGACACGAATCGGGCCGAAAGGCGATCGTGCTGATCAGCGACGGAGGAGACACCACCAGCAAGCTGAAGATCCGTGAGGCCATCGAGTCCGCGCAGCGGGCCGACACGGTGATCTACGCCATCTCCAACCGGATCGGCGGATTCTACAGGAGGGCCTACGGTAACTCCGGAGCCCTGAAGCGGTACGCCCGCACGACCGGCGGAACGGCATTCTTCCCCAACAGGCCACAGAAGTTCAGAAGGGCCTTCCAGGCCATCGAGACGGAGTTGCGCAGCCAGTACCTGCTGAGCTACCAGTCTTCCAACGGAAAGCGCGATGGGGGATATCGATCCATCAAGGTGAAACTTCCGAACAAGAGAGGCTTGAGGGTCAAGGCCAGAAAGGGTTACTATGCGCGGTCCAGCTAGTTCCAGCCCCTCCCCGCCTGCCGGTACATCGCCTGGAACAACCCGCCGCCTTGCGCTACCGGTGCTGCTGATCGGCTTGAGTCTCAGCGCAACCCCTCCTGCACAACCCACTGCCCTCTCGGTCGATGACCGCGAAAGGACGGCGCCGGCAGTCAGCCCGGGCCAGGCCCTGGTCGAAAAATCCCTGCGGGCCTACGGGGGGGAAGCCAGGATTCTTTCTCTCAACTCTTTCGTTTTCGCATACCGCATAGAGTCTCCCTCTCAGCCGGATTCGAAGCCCCTGTCCGCCAAGGTCTACTTCAACGATTCCGACCAGTTCCGATCCGAGGTCCAGGACGGCGACCTGAAGGTGGTGACGGTCCTCAGCGGGAACCGCGGTTGGGTCGAGGTGGCCGGAACCATGCTGTCCCGACCTGTCAAGCAGTTGTCGCCTCTCAGGAACGAGACCCTCTCCCTGCTGCGCCCCGATTTGCTGCTGCTGATCTTCTCGAGGTACCGCTACAGCACTCGCATCACGGAGGAGGGACGATCGCTGGAACAACTGGAGGTCACCGGACTGGTGGACGGCGAGTACATTCGGGGCAGACTCTCCATCAATCTGGATACCGGACTGATCGAAAAGTACCAGTACGAGACGGAGCGCGCAACCAGGAGCGGCACAGGGATTTTCCGGGGAGAAGTGCGCTACCTGGAATACGCCGAGATCCACGGACTCCGGTCCCCCAGGAAGGTCCTTTCCCGAAAGACGGGAGTCACCTCGCAAATCACCGTTACGGGCGCCAGCCTGGGCAAGCCCATGGACCCGGACCTGTTCCGAGAAAAAAAGAACTCTCCCACGCCGTCAGGGCAGCCCTAGCCCGAATCCAACGGTTTCTCTCGTAGATACAAGGGGTTGGAGAATGCTCAAGGGAGATTCTCCAAAGGTCGGGAAGGGAGAATGGATCTGTACCCATGGCGCTAAAGTATCTGTAAAGGGGAAGAGTGTGGTCCACGAAGGAGAACGACGAACCACGAATGGACACGAATGAACACCAATAAAATGATTGATGAGCCGTTTGCAAAATTCGCCAGCGAGAGGTTTGTCGAGAATGGCCACAAAAGGCACAAAAACACAATTTGTGACTTTTGTGCTTTTTGTGGTTAGCCAGCATTTTCACCAGGTCGCACGCGATATTGAGAAAGGCAGAACCTCAGGTTGAGCGGCAAAATGACCTGCCCCGCTACGAATATTGCAAAAACTTATGATGAGTCATTGATTGAAGGGTGTGACAACCGATAGCGAGGAGTTGTCTGAAAAGGACACGAAGCCATACCGACGTAACAGAGTTGCAGAAGCGTTTTGGTCCCGTCTATCGTTGGAAGTAGGTCGACCTGATTCGTGTTTATTCGTGTTCATTCGTGGTTCGTCTTTATTGACGATTAGGCGTTTAGCCTCAAATGGTCCGTACGGCAAGGCGGGGGCCAAGCGATCACTATCCACTTTTTGCCTAGCTGGGACGCCGTCTCAAGCGACTGGGCTGCTGATACGGGGTGAAGCAGGAGTGTTACGAATTTGGCGACTACAATGCGCTCCCGCCGAGGTGCGCGTCGGGTTGGTATTCCTGTGGGTATTGATAGTCTCAGCCTGGCTGGCTCCCCGGGAGCCTTCCGACGCTGCCAGAATCCAGGCGGTGGCCTTGCAGGTCCTGATCGTCGCCGGGACGCCCCTGCTGTTCGCGAGACTGGCCGGCTTCCGTTTGAAACCCCTTTTCAAGCTGAGGCCGGTTTCCCCTTACCAGGCAGGGTTCGCCATTCTGCTGGGACTGTGCCTGGTGCCATGGCTGGAAGCGGTTCACTATTATCAGGGACAGCTGGGCGGCGAGACGGCACAACTCCAGCAAAGGGTCCAAAGCTGGCTACAGGGGTCGCACCCGGCCTGGATTCTGCTGACGATGGCCCTGGTTCCAGCCGTCTGCGAGGAACTGCTCTTTCGGGGTTTCGTCTTCAATCAACTCCTCGGACCCGAAACCCGCGCAAGGGCCGTTCTGGTTTCGGCGGTGTTGTTCGGCATTTTTCACCGGCATCTGCTGCTGATCCTGCCGGCCGGCCTGGCGGGCATCCTGTTCGCGGTCATGGTCCAGCGCAGCCGGAGCCTGGCGCCGGCCATCCTGGCTCATTTCACCGTCAACGCCTGCGCCGTGGCTCTGTCCAATTGGCAAGCCGCCGCTTCGGTGTCCTGGTT
>JAPPFQ010000157.1 GCA_028875135.1 Acidobacteriota bacterium | reverse complement strand
GTATGAGCAGGCGGCCTCCTTCGGTTCGAGCTCTCAGGTGCAGAATTACATCGAGCTCGAGGGCGGGGGAAAGGAGACGTTCGCCCGGGTGATGGCCAGCGACCTCTACTCCGCCTACACCTGGCGAGTTCGCCATTTCCGCGAGAAGGAGACCACCGAGAGCCTGATTCGCTTTACCCCGGCCGGAGACCTGTGGGGGTTTCGCGAGAGGCTGCCCGAAGACCAGCCGGGCGCCACGCTCTCGGACGAGGAGGCCCGACGCCTGGCCGAAGCCCGGCTGAAGGAGATTCTGGGAATCCAACTTGGGCCTTATGAGCTGGTAGAGCACGCCCAGGAGGTGCAACCGGGAGGGCGCACCGACCACCGCCTGGTCTACGAGCACCGGCGCCGGGATATCGGTGAAGCCCGCTACCGGCTGCGTTTGACGGTGAGCGGGGACCGGTTCACCGAGATCGCGCGATTTATCAAGGTGCCCGAAGCCTTCGACCGGCGCTTTCAGGAAATGCGCTCTTCCAACACCGCCATCGGGGCCGTTGGAAGCGTCGCCATGGTCCTGGTCTACGTCCTGGGCGGATGCCTCATAGGTCTCTTTTTTCTCCTGCGCCGGGGCTGGGTGCTGTGGAAACAAGCCCTTTTCTGGGGCCTGCTGGTCGCCTTTCTGCAAGGCCTGGTGGCCCTCAACCAGTTGCCTCTGGCCTGGATGAACTATGACACGGCCTTGTCGCGGCAGGGATTCCTGGCCGACCAGATCGTGTGGGCGCTGGTCCAGTTCCTGGCCCTGGGCATTGTGCTGACCCTCTCCTTCATGGCTGCCGAGACCCTCTCGCGCAAGGCCTTTCCCCACCATATCCAGTTCTGGAAACTGGGATCTCGGGGAGTGGCCAATACCACGCCGGTCCTGGGATACACGGTGGCGGGATATCTGCTGGTGCCGATTTTCTTCGGCTATGAAGTGGCACTCTACTTTTTCTCCAACAATGTGCTGGGCTGGTGGACCCCCTCCAATGCGCTGCTGGAGCCGGATGTCCTGGCGACCTATCTGCCCTGGCTTTCATCCATTGCCATTTCGCTTCAGGCCGGCTTCTGGGAGGAGTGCCTGTTTCGGGCCGTCCCCCTGGCGGGCGCGGCGCTGCTGGGGCGCCGTTTCGGAAGGCCCGCACTCTGGATCGGAGCCGCCATGGTCCTGCAGGCGCTGATTTTCGGGGCCGGCCACGCGGCCTATCCGACCCAACCGGCCTACGCCCGGGTGGTGGAGTTGATCCTGCCCTCCCTCTTCTTCGGCGCCATCTACCTGAGGTACGGGCTGCTTCCGGCCATCGTCCTCCACTTCGCCTTCGACGTGGTCTGGTTCGCCATCCCGCTGTTCGTGTCCGAGGCGCCCGGCGTCTGGGTCGATCAGTTCCTGGTGGTGCTGCTCACCCTGGTTCCTTTGGGGGCCATTGGGTGGGTGCGATGGCGGTCCCGGGAATGGAGCGCCCTGACGCCCGAGAAATTGAACGGAGCCTGGAGTCCCCCTCCGGCCCGAGAGCCCGAGGTCGAAGCGGAAGCGCCGCCGGCGGCGAGCGTTTCGGTCCTGTCTCCGGCTCTGCGGAACGGATTGCTCCTGGGCGGGGTCGCCGGGTTGGCGGTCTGGGTCCTGATGGGGAGATTCCAGACGGACGTGCCCGCGCTGGAGGTGGAACGGGAGCAGGCAGTCAGGATTGCCCGGGAAACTCTGGAAAAAAAGGGCATCCGGATTCCTCCCTCCTGGCGGGAGATGGTTTCCATTCGTGGGGGAGCCACCCGGACCGGGCGCTTTGTCTGGCAGACGGCCGGCCGGGAAACCCACGAAAAACTGACCGGATCCTACGTGCCCGCAGCGCGCTGGAGGATTCGTTACGCCACCTTTCAAGGAAGCGTCGAGGATCGGGCCGAGGAGTACCGGGTGATTGTCGCCGACTCGGACACGGTTCCCCGTGTCATCCACAGGCTTCCGGAAGCCAGGGAGGGAGAAGCCCTGTCCGAGGAGGAGGCGCGTTCCAAGGCTCAGGCCGGGGTTGCGGCCCGTTTCGGCCTCCAACCGGGAGATCTCGAGGAGGTTTCGGCCGATCCCTCTCAGCGCCCGGACCGCCGGGACTGGACCTTTGTCTTCGCCGATCGGACCCATTCGCTTCCCCAGGGAGAGGCCCGGGTAGCAGCCGTGGTGGCCGGCGACGAGGTGTCCGACGTCTATCGCCTGGTTCACCTGCCCGAGGATTGGGAAAGGGACGAGCGCAGCCGCAGCAATCTTGTCGGCGTCCTCGGCATTGTCGGCGGCATCCTGCTGGTTCTGGGTGCGTTGGCAGCGGCGGTGGTTGCCGTGGTCAGTTGGAGCCGAAGAAAGTTTTCCGCTCGGACGTTTTTCTGGCTGGCTCCGATCCTTTTCCTGCTGCAGCTTGCCGCCTTTTTGAACGGGTGGCCGGCCATGCTCTCGAATCTGACCACGGCCCAGCCACTGAGTCACCAGCTTCTGGGCCTGATCGCCGGAGGCTTTATCGGGACACTCCTTCTCTCACTCCTGTTGGCCTTGCTGTTCGGCTGGGTCAAGGCATCAGGCCACTGGGGCGGTGAGTCGACGGGAAGAAGAATAGCCTTGGGGGTGGCCGTGGGTGTTGCGGCCAAGGGGCTCCAGGTGCTGGCAACGGCGTTCACCAGCGCCAGGACTCCGGCATGGCCGGAATTCGGAGGGCTGGACAACGTCCTGCCGGTGTTCGCCCCGCTCATCCAGTCGATCACGCAATATTTCGTGCTCCTGTGCGTCTTGCTGGTGGCGGTTTCGCTTGTGGAGGTCCTGACCTGCGGCTGGAGCCGGCGCCGCTACGCCGGCGGACTGCTGATCCTGCTGGGGCTGGTGGCGCAGGGCGCGGACGTCGAGGGTGTGGGCGAATGGCTGCTCAAGGGGCTGCTGTTGGGGGCCGCGCTGCTGGCCGCCTATGTCTATCTGAGGGCCGAGGCGGGCCTGATCCCTCTGGCGCTGGCTTCCTACCTGGCTCTCGGTCTCATCCAGCAGGCCGTCGATCAGCCCTACGTGGGAGCCCTGCTGCACTATGGCCTGGCGGCCGCAGGTCCCCTGGTTGCCGGCTGGCTGTTCTGGCGACACCTGGGCGGGCCGGCCGGAGAAAGCGTTACGGCGTCACCCTCTGGACAACAGGCCTGAGATGTCTTTTATCACGAGCCTTTTGCAAAATTCGGCAGCAAAACGTTTGCCGGGAATGGCCACAAAAGGCACAAAAAACAAACTGTGACTTTTGTGCTTTTTGTGGTTAAAAAGCGTATTTCACCGGCTCGCACCCGATATTGAAAAAGGCTCATTATCTGGCATTTATCCAGCGACTTGGTGAGACGTGCGGGTTGACCAACCGGAGGACCTGATGATTCTGACGACTACCCCCTCGATCGAGGGCAAATCCATCCGCGAGTATCGCGGTGTCGTGACCGGCGAGGCCATTCTGGGAGCCAACCTGGTCAAGGATCTGTTTGCCGGGATAAGGGACCTGATCGGAGGCCGGTCTGCAGCCTACGAGCAGGAACTGGCCAAGGCCAGAAGTATTGCCCTTGGAGAACTGGAGGAAGCCGCCCGGGACCTGGGGGCCAACGCCGTGGTGGGAATCGACCTGGACTACGAAGTCCTGGGCGGGAAGGGAAGCATGCTGATGGTGAGCGTCAGCGGCACCGCCGTCGTCATTTTCTGATCCTGGGCGAGTATAATTTCGGGAACCTTGTAATGAAACGGCGATCCTTTCTGGAGGCAAGCCTGGCGGGACTGGCGGCTATGGGTTGGGCCGGACGGAAAAAGTATCGCGTCGGCGTGATCGGCCACACCGGCCGCGGCAACTACGGGCACGGGCTCGACACGGTGTGGCGGGCCTTTGACGATACCGAAGTGGTGGCGGTGGCGGACCCCGATGACGAGGGCCGCGCCCGGGCCAGGGAGCGCACCGGGGCCCTGCGGGACTACCGCGACTACCGCCGGATGCTGGACCGCGAGAAGCTGGATATCGTGGCCATCGCGCCGCGGTGGCTGGACCAGCGGGCGGCCATGACCACGGCTGCCGCCGAGGCCGGCTGCCACATCTTCCACGAGAAGTCCTTCGCGCCGAGCCTGACCGATGCCGACCGCATGGTGGCGGCCGTGAAGCGGAACCGGGTGAAGGTGCAGATGGCCCACCAGATGCGGACCTCTCCCTTTGTGATCCGGGTCAAGGCGATGATTGAAGCCGGCGAGATCGGCATGATCCAGGAGGTGCGGGGACGGGGCAAGGAGGACCGGCGCGCCGGCGGAGAGGACCTGATGGTGCTGGGATCCCACATCTGCGACATGATGCGCTACTTCCTGGGCGACCCCAATTGGGTCTTCGCGCACGTCACAGAGGACGGGAAGGAAGTGGGGAGGGGGCAGGTCAGGGAGGCTACCGAACCCATCGGACCGGTGGCCGGCAACCAGATCGCGGCGGTATTCGGCTTTGCCGGCGGCATCCACGCCTACTTCGGCTCCAAGGCCAGCGATCGAACCGATCGAGAGCGCTTCGGCCTCTGGATTTATGGCAGCAAGGGTGTGATTCACCTGCCGAACGACGTCTATCCGCGAGGCCGGCCCTGCATCCTGCGCTCACCGGGCTGGCTGCCCGACCAGACCCGTCGCTGGGAACCCATCGAGGCGAAGCCGCCGGCTTCGCGTCGCTTTCGGACCGACAACCGTATCCTGGGCAACGCCCTGCTGGTCGCCGACCTGCTGGAGGCCATCGAGCAGGACCGCAAGCCGGCCTGCAGCGAGCAGGATGGGCGCTGGACCATCGAGATGATCACCTCGGTCTACCAGTCGCAGAAGACCGGAGCCCGGGTGGACCTGCCTCTCAAGGATCGCCGCCATCCGCTGGAAACCTGGGGTTAGGCAGGGAGTGAATAGTGATCAGTGGCTAGTGGTCAGTGATCAGCCCTGCCTCCGCCCTGCCGGGCGGATCATTCGAGGGTGAAACTGCCGATCTCTTTTGAAGACGAACCACAAAAGGACACGTATAGACACGAATACCG
>JAPPFQ010000040.1 GCA_028875135.1 Acidobacteriota bacterium | reverse complement strand
GAGCAGCGCCTCAAAACAGTGGTTAGTGGCTAGTGGTTAGTGAATAGTTGTGATTTGATCGATGCGTCAAGCCTCTTGCAAATCTCAAAGCATTCCATCAAACAAGCGCAACCAAATCATCAACCGCTTGCCTGTTTCCGACACCCCACGTTTAAAATCCTTCCCACTTCCCACTTCAAACTTCAAACTTCCTACTTCAAACTTCTCACTTCACACTTCACGCTTCACCTCCACGAGGTGGCGTATCTTGAAGATCATGCCTCGAATTTCAGGAGTATCGGGTCGGGCAACCGTCTGGTTCAGCCTTCTGAAACCCAAACCCCGAATCACCTGCTTTTGCCGGGTCGAGCGTCCAATGCCGCTCTTGACCAGCTTAATCTTCAGAGGCATCTTCTGCGTTCTCTTGGGGTTGTTCTGTCTCATCATGCGCTTGCGGCTCCGGCATCTGCAATATTTCCTCGGGCGACTTCCCTCTCAAACGGGCGACATCGGCCACATCCCTGAGTTGCTGGAGGCCCTCGATGGTAGCCTTCACTACATTGTGAGGATTGGCGCTCCCGAGAGACTTGGTCAGCACGTTCTGGATTCCCGCCGATTGAATCACGGCCCGCACCGGCCCGCCGGCAATCACGCCGGTTCCATCGGGAGCCGGTTTCAGCAGCACGCGGCCCGAGCCGAATCGACCGATCACCAGGTGAGGAATGGTGGTTCCCTTCATGGGGACCCGAATCAGGTTTTTCTTGGCTGCTTCGGTCGCCTTGCGAATCGCCGAGGGAACTTCCTTGGCTTTACCGTTGCCGTAACCCACTCTGCCGTTCTCGTCACCGACAACCACCAGGGCGCTGAAACTCAGGTTCTTGCCGCCCTTGACGACCTTGGTGACACGATTGATCGAAACCACCTGGTCCTTGAATTGGGATTCACTCGAATCGATGTTGGCTTCCAAATGTCCTCCTTGAGCACCCTGCAGCGACCGAGGGGAGAATGGGATGCGCCCGGGTGGGCGAATCGCTGATGTCAGAACTCCAGGCCTCCCTCTCGAGCCGCATCCGCCAAAGCCTTGACCCGGCCGTGAAACAAATAGCCCCCCCGGTCGTAGACCACTCGCTTGATCCCAATCCGGGAGGCTCGTTCAGCGATCCGGCTGCCCACGACCCTGGCCGCAGCCAGGTTGCCGCCATTCCTGTTCTGCTCGCGGATCTCCTTGTCGACGGTTGAGGCGGACGCCAGGGTGCGGCCCTGGTCGTCATCGATGACCTGGGCGTAAATGTGACTGGCAGAGCGAAACACGTTGAGCCGAGGCCGATCGCCCGAGCCTCTGATCTTTTTTCGCACCCGCACGTGGATACGCTTGCGAATGTGACCTCTGGAAATCCGTTTAGCCATAGTCCCCGTTTGGGCGGCCTGTGCTTGCCGGCCCTGCCGCTACTTGGCCCCCGTCTTGCCGACTTTTTTCTTGAGCTTCTCTCCCGTATAACGAATTCCCTTGTTCTTGTAGGGATCGGGCTTGCGCAAGGACCGGATGTCGGCGGCTGTCTGACCGACTTTCTGCTTGTCCACTCCCGAAACAACCAGGTGTGTCTGTCGTTCCACCTCAACGCTGATCCCTTCGGGGATCGGAAAGTCGATGGTGTGGGAAAACCCCAGGCTGAAAACTACCGACTCTCCCTTGTGCTCAGCCCTGTAGCCGATGCCCACGATGTCCAGTTCCTTCCTGAATCCCCGGCTCACCCCGGCAACCGCGTTGGCCAACAAGCTCCGGGCCAATCCGTGGAGTGCTCTCTGCTGCTTGGAATCCGAGGATCGGGTGGCAACCACCCCTTTCTCGGTCTGTTCAAAGCGTATTCCCTCCGGCACCAGGCTTGTCATCTGACCCTTGGGCCCCTGAACACGAACCTGATCGTCCGAAATACTCACCTGGGTGCCCTGCGGAATTGAAATGATCTGTCTTCCGACTCGTGACATGGCTGAACGCCCTCTACAGGTTTCGAAGAGAACTTACCAGATATAGCAGAGCACCTCTCCGCCAACCCCTTCCCGGCGCGCCCGGTTCCCGGTGATCACTCCCTTGGGAGTCGTGAGGATGCTGATCCCCAGATTCCCGAGTACCGAGGGAATCCTGCGCTTGGAAGCGTACACCCGGCAACCCGGCCGGGATACCCGCTGCAATCCCGAAATCACCCGCTCGCCTCTGGGACCGTAGCGGAGATAGATTCGCAAGAACCGCTTGCTGCCCTCGTCTATGGTCTTGAAGCTGGCGATATACCCTTCCTCCTTGAGAATCCGGGTCATTTCCGTCAGCAGGCG
The DNA here is from genome assembly GCA_028875135.1 of Acidobacteriota bacterium. GTDB lineage: Bacteria > Acidobacteriota > Terriglobia > Versatilivoradales > Versatilivoraceae > Versatilivorator. Next base: position 2,745 of record JAPPFQ010000040.1, on the reverse strand, counting down.
GGAGCAGGGGATGTCGACCTTCTGGTGCTTGGCCTGCAAGGCGTTGCGAATGAGAGTGAGGTAGTTGGCAACGGGATCAGTTAAACTCATTCTTCATCAGGCTCCACAAATGCGGCCCGGTTGGCCCACCGGATCGCTGAAAATATCGGGGTCACCAGCTTGACTTGATGACTCCCGGAAGCTCACCCCTCAAGGCCAACTGACGAAAGCAGAGGCGACACAACTGGAACTTGCGCAAGAATCCGCGCGGTCGACCGCAGACCCTGCAGCGGTTGTGTTGCCGGACCTTGAACTTGGGCTTTTTTTTGGCCTTGGCTATCAGAGCGATTCTGGCCATCGATTCAACCTCATCGTCGGAAAGGGAGCCCCAAGAGACCCAACAGACTTCTGGCTTCATCGTCGGTCTTGGCGCTGGTTACCATGCACACGTTCATTCCTTTGATTTTACCGACCTTGGAGTAGTCAATCTCCGGAAACACCAATTGATCCCGCAATCCCAGCGTATAGTTCCCGCGCCCGTCAAAAGACCTGGTGGAGAGCCCTCGGAAGTCTCGGACCCTGGGAAGCGCGATATTGATCAGACGATCGAAAAACTCGTACATGCGGCCGGACCGAAGCGTGACCGAGCAAGCGATGGCCATTCCCTGCCGGAGCTTGAATGAAGCGATCGACTTGCGGGCTCGGTTGATGACGGGCCTTTGTCCGGTGATCGCTCCCAGTTCGTCCATGGCCGAATCCAACAGCTTGGGGTTCTGGATCGCTTCCCCCAACCCGATGTTGACCACGATCTTTTCCAGCTTGGGCACCGCCATCACATTGCCGTAGCCATATTCCTTCTGCAAAGCCGGCATGATTTCCTTCTGATAGCGGTCCTTGAGTCGGCTCATGAATGCTTCGTCTCCTGCAGGCCCACCCCGAAAGTCAACGGTCCAGCGAGGCCTCGCACTTGCGACAAGTCCGGATCTTCTTTCCGTCGGCCAGAATCTGGTGGCCGATTCGGGTCGGCTCCCCGCAGGCTCCGCAAACGATCATGACGTTGGAGACGTGAATGGGGCCTTCCCTCTCCACAATCCCACCCTTCAGATTCCGGCTGGGGTTGGGGCGGGTGTGGCGCTTGACCATATTGACTCCTTCCACGACCACCCGCTGCTTGCTGCGGATCACGCGCAACACCCGACCGGCTTCCTTGATGTTCTTTCCGGCAATGACCCTGACCTGGTCGTTTCTCCGGATATCGATTCGATGCGGACGCCCCATTTCAGATCACCTCCGGCGCCAGAGACACGATCTTCAGGAATCGCTTGTCACGCAACTCCCGCGCAACCGGCCCGAAGACTCGGGTTCCCACCGGCTCTCCCTGGTCGTTGATCAACACCGCCGCGTTCTGGTCGAACCGAATGTAGGAACCGTCCCGCCGGCGGGTCTCCTTGCGCGCCCTCACAATCACCGCCTTGACCACCCGTCCCTTCTTGACATTGCCATCGGGGGTCACGTCCTTGACGGCGGCCGTCACCACATCTCCCAAGGCGGCCTTGGCGCCCGTGGAACCGCCGAGCGGCAAAATGCAGGCGAGCCTTCGGGCGCCCGAATTGTCGGCGACTTCCAGGATGGTTCCCATTTGAATCACGGTGCAAATTCTCCGTTGGCCGGCTCAGGCGCCGCTGGGCCGACGCTCAACTGGCCTTGGTGATGATGCGGGACACGCGCCACCGCTTGCGTTTGCTGGCAGGGCGGGTCTCCACGATGGCAACCCGATCGCCGACACCGCAGGCGTTCTGCTCGTCATGGGCCAGAAATTTGGAAGTCCTGGTGACGATGCGCCGGTAAAGAGGATGGGGTACCCGTCGTTCCACCGAAACCACGACGGTCTTGTCCATCCCATCGCTCTTGACGATCCCTACCTTGGCGTTCCTCCGACCTGTTTTCTCACTCTCCACTCTTCACTCTCCACTTTGCTGCTGCAGTTGGCGCTCCCGTCGTATCGTCTTGATCCGGGCCACGTCCTTCTTCAACTGCTGCAGCTTGTGAGTCCCTTCCGCCTGACCCATTGACAGTTGCAATCGCAGTCGAAAGATCTGCTCGGCCATGTCGTTTTCCTGGCTGACCAGTTCTTCGTCCGAGAAATCCCTGATCTGCTCGGGTGTCATGCCTCGCCCCCCGCATTGGGCCTGTAGACGAACTTGGTTTTTGCCGGCAATTTGTTGGAGGCCAAACGCATGGCTTCCCGCGCCACATCCCGGTCCACGCCTTCCATCTCGAAGATGACCTTCCCCGGGCGGACCACGGCTACCCAATACTCGGGAGATCCCTTGCCCTTTCCCATGCGAGTTTCCGCCGGCTTCTTGGTCACGGGCTTGTCCGGGAACAGGCGAATCCAGATTTTTCCGCCGCGCCTGACGGCACGGGTCATGGCGATGCGGGCCGCTTCGATCTGCCGATCGGTAATCCAGGCCGGTTCCATCACTTTCAGTCCATAGTCTCCGAAGGCGATTTCCGAGCCGCGCCACGCCTTGCCGCAGTTGCGCCCGCGCTGCTGTTTGCGAAACTTGACCTTCTTGGGCATTAACATTTCAGGTCCCCACCTGGTCGATCAGAGTTTGGCGCCGATCTCCGAGGCCTTTTTCGTCACCGGAAAGAGGTCTCCCTTGTAAATCCAGACCTTGACGCCAATCAATCCGTAAGTCGTGAAGGATTCGGCGAAACCATAGTCGATGTCGGCCCGTAGCGTGTGGAGCGGAAGTCGAC
>JAPPFQ010000719.1:4292-5059 GCA_028875135.1 Acidobacteriota bacterium | reverse complement strand
CGTCCCGCCCGCATGCACTGCCGTAGCGTGCCGCTCAGTTTCCCTGCGATGTAGCGCCCGGCCACCCCGCCGGCGGGAATGACATGGGCCCGGCAAGCCGCCGCCTGCCCACTTGAGAGGCAAGAGCGACGGGAGGAGGCGCCCACCCGGGAGCGCGGGCGTCCCGCCTGCATGCACTGCCGTTGCGTGCCGCTCAGTTTCCCTGCGATGTAGCGCCCGGCCACCCCGCCGGCGGAAACAGCATGGGTCCGGGCGAACACGGCACTATGTCCTTGAAGTAGCACGCATCCTCAAAGTAGCATCGGTCCCATGGCTGACGATCCACGCAATCCCTATCGACTCCACCCCGATTCCGTTCTGAGGCCGCCCAAACGCTTCTTCTCCATTCTGAGGCACATCGGTCCCGGACTGATCCTGACCAGCACCATCGTGGGATCGGGCGAGCTGATCGCAACCACCGTTCTGGGGGCCGAGCAGGGGTACGCCCTCCTCTGGCTGATCCTGGTGAGCTGCGTCGTCAAGATCGTGGTCCAGAACGAGTTGGGACGCTACGCCATCGGGACGGGCGAGACCACCCTGGAGGCCTTCGACAAGCTTCCCGGACCTCGATGGCGGGTTTCCTGGGTGGTCTGGCTCTGGTTCCTGGTGGTGCTGCTGGGACTCTTCTCCATCGGAGGCATGCTGGGAGGCATCTCCGAGGTGCTCAACACGCTGATTTCCGGTGTCTCCTTCAACGCCTGGTTGTGGTTCCTCAACCTCTTCACCAT
>JAPPFQ010000719.1:0-4282 GCA_028875135.1 Acidobacteriota bacterium | reverse complement strand
CCATGGTGGTGACCTTTACCCTGCTGACCGTCGGCTGCGCCTACCTGCTTTCCAAGGACCCGCAGTATTTTACCTGGGCCAGAGTCCTGGACGGCCTCTCCTTTCACCCCCCGCAAGGCGGCATGAGCACGGCGGTCACCGTCTTCGGGGCCACCGGCGTGGGAGCCATCGAACTGATCGCCTATCCCTACTGGTGCATCGAGAAGGGCTACGCCCGTTTCACCGGTATTCGGGAGAAGTCCCAGGAGTGGAAGGCCAGGGCCGAGGGTTGGATCAAGGTGATGGGAACCGACGTTCTCAGCGCCTGCGTGATCTACACCTTCGCCACCGTGGCCTTTTATTTCCTGGGCGCAGGGGTCCTCTCCGGGATGGGGCTGGTGCCCAAGGGCCTCGACATGGTCAGAACCCTCTCTCACATGTTCACCCAGACCCTGGGAAACTGGTCCTTCTACCTCTTCCTGATCGGCTCGATGGCGGTTCTCTATTCCACCGTATTCTCCGGAATCGCCGCACTGAGCCGCATGCTGGCCGACTTCGCCGGCATGCTGGGCCTCTACCCCAAAGACGACTATGCCGCCAGGCTAAGGGTCATTCGACTCCTGGTGGTGGGGCTGCCGTTGATTCCCACGCTGCTGTTCCTCTACGTCCAGGAACCGGTAGTCATGATCAAGGTCAGCGGAATCAGCCAGGCCCTGCTGCTGCCCGGCATCGGCTTTGCCATCCTCTACCTCGGCAAGACCTATCTGCCGCCCGAGATCGCACCCAAGAACTGGATCACCGCGGCCCTCTGGGGGTCCACTCTGGTCATGGCCTTCCTGATGGGCTATTCGGTGGTCCTGGCGGTGCTTCGCTGGTGAAAATCTCTGACGTGAGATTGCGACACTGCTTGGATGCGACGGCATCGTTGCAGACACGGGCCCACAAGTCGTCCGGTCCGGTAAGAAGTCCGCCGGCCTTGCGAGAGTTGACGATTGGTCAAGCCGGTTGCGTCTCTCCTGATCCGACTGATAATATACGTGCAGTACACGTGTAGGAAATGAATATGCAAAAGAAACTGACAATCACCATAGACGAAGAGGTGTACGCGGGTCTCTACCAGGTCGTGGGCAAACGCAAGATCAGCCGGTTCATCGAGTCGCTGGTCAGGCCTCACGTCATGTATGGCGATATTCGGGAAGGTTATCGTCAAATGGCCGCGGACACCGAACGAGAAACCGAGGCGATGGAGTGGAGTGGCAGGCAACCTGAATCCATTCCTGTTTTTCAGAGCGATGCCGAGGAGCGGGCCTTCTGGGAAGCCAACGATTCCAGCGGTCATATCGACTGGACCCGTGCCAAGCGTGCCCGTTTGGTCAACCTCAGACCGTCGACCAAGTCCATTTCGTTGAGGCTGCCGCTGCCGCTGCTCGAGCAGATCAAGATTGCAGCCAACCGACGAGATGTCCCCTACAAGTCACTGATCAAGGTCTGGCTGTCTGAAAAGGTTAACGCTGAGTAAGCCGAAGAGAGCCTTCCGGAACATCAGGCAGCGGGCCAGCAGAGTGACCCGCGCCGGATTAATTCCGAACCTCACGTAAATGTGAAGGTTCCCAGTTCGTGAAAACACTCCGTCATCGTGACCTCGACGATTTTCCACCGGCCGCCGACGCGGGAGCCCGGGTATCGAGTTTTCGAATCCCACTGTATACATCAAATCATCACATATCTTGACATCTGATGTTCATGGGTTCATCATCACTACTATGAGAACCACACTCGATATCGACGATCCTATCCTCCGAAACCTGAAGCAGCTAAAGAAGAAACAGGGAAAGTCCATGGGACGGCTTGTGTCCGATCTATTGGTCCGCGCCTTGAGGGAGGATGCAAACTCGGCCGCATCCCCTCCTCCTGTGTGGATCGCAAAACCCATGGGCGCTCGCGTCAACCTCTCCGATAAAGAGGAGGTCTACCGCATCCTGGATCGATGATGGCAGAGGAACCTGGTAGCCGGTGAGACCAACATGAGTTATTCCCTTGACGCCAATCTCCTGCTCTATGCGTCGGATGCTTCCAGCCCGTTCCATGCGCAGGCTCAGCGCTTTTTGAAATCCTGCATGAACCAGTCAGAGGTGATTTATTTGACTTGGCCAGCAATCATGAGTTACCTGCGGATTGCCACCCATCCATCGATTTTCGACGAGCCGTTATCGCCAGAAGAAGCCATGGCCAACGTAGAGACGCTGCTTCAGCTACCTCAGACACATTGCCTTTCTGAGGAAGACGGATTTTGGGAGAGCTATCGAGCCACGACCGAAACGACCCCTGTGCGAGGAAACCTGGTGCCGGATGCTCACCTCGCCGCCCTCCTGCGTCTTCACGGAGTGCGCAGGCTGCACACCCATGATCGAGACTTCCTGAAGTTCGACTTCCTTGACGTCCAGGATCCACTGGCATGACGATAGCCGGATGAAAAGCCAAGAATTCAGGAGGCAAACCATGAAGATCCTTGTTTCAGGTTCCAGCGGGCTGGTCGGCTCGGCCCTGTTGCCGGTGCTGAGATCGGATGGGCACGAAGTCGTCAGGCTCGTGCGGCGCCCGTCGGCGCCGTCAGGTCCCGGGGATTCGACGGTGCAATGGAATCCTGAAACGGGAGAGTTGGACGGCAGTCGGCTTGAAGGCCTGGATGCGGTCGTGCACCTGGCGGGCGAGAACATCGCCGCCCGGCGCTGGACGGCGGCGCAGAAGGCCAGGATCCGCGACAGCCGTGTCCGGGGAACGGCCCTGCTGAGCGACCGATTGGCCAACCTGGCTCAGCCTCCGGCAACGCTGGTGGCCGCCTCGGCCATCGGCTTTTACGGGGACCGCGGAGACGAGCTGCTCAGCGAAGACAGTTCTTCCGGCAACGACTTTCTGTCGGAGGTCTGCCGGCAATGGGAGGCTGCCTCCCTGCCCGCGGAGGAAAAAGGCATTCGGGTCGTCCGGCTGCGGCTGGGCATAGTCCTCTCTCCCCGTGGCGGCGCCCTGGCCAAGATGCTGCTGCCCTTCAAGCTGGGGGCCGGCGGAAAGATCGGCGGCGGTCAACAGTACCTGAGCTGGATCGCTCTGGATGATGCCGTCGGTGCCCTTTGCCAGGCTCTGGCGGACTCGAACCTCAGCGGCCCCGTCAACGCGGTGGCCCCCAACCCCGCCACCAACCTGGAATTCACCAAGACCCTGGGAAAGGTGCTGTCCCGTCCTACCCTGTTTCCCATGCCCGCCTTTGCGGCTCGCATCGCCTTTGGAGAGATGGCCGAGGCCCTGCTGCTGGCCGGCTCCCGGGTGGAGCCCCGACGGCTGGCGGATTCCGGCTACTCCTTCCGATACCCGACGCTGGAAGGCGCACTGCGCCACCTCCTGGACAAGCCGGCCCGCGGCGGCTGAGGCCAATCCAGCCTCAGGAATCCCGCCGCTTTTCCCATTCCCGAATCCCCTCGCAGAGCGCCTTCAGGGACCGATCCAGCAACTCGTGTTGCAGAGCGAAGGTCAGGACCAGGTGGGCCGGGGGCATATCGTAGAAGTAGCCGGGATGCACCAGGACTCCCCTCTCCCGGACGAGATGGATACAGAGGGCTTCCTCGTCGACCTCCGCCCCTCCCACCTTCAACGTGAGATGGAATCCGCCCCGCGGCGGGGTGAAGCGCACTCCCGGACATTGGGAGAGTCGGGTCGTGGCAATTTGGCGGCAGCGCTGAAGCCACGGCCCAAGGGCGGATGCGAAGACCTCCCGGTCCTCGAAGATGCCGCTGACCATGTGCTGGGCGAGGTCGTTGACCGGCAGAAAGGTATCCGAGATGAGCTCCATCACTTCCAGGGACTTTTTAACCCTGGCGTGACGCCCGCTCAGCACTATCCACCCCAGCTTCAGTCCGGGCAGAGCCACCATCTTGGACAATCCATTGAGGGTGAAAACCAGCGGCGCCAGGGTGGCCGCTGGGCGCGGCAGGGCTTCCAGGTCGTAGAGAAACTCGCTGAAGACTTCGTCGGCGAGGATCGGCAATTCGTGCCTGCAGGCCACGGCCGCCAGCCCTTCCAGGGACTGTCTGCCCGCGACCATTCCAGTGGGATTGTGGGGTGAGATCACCACCAGCGCACGGGTTCGGGTGCTGATCTGAGACTCCAGGTGGTCGAGATCGATCTCCCATCCCCGCGATTCCTGCAGCCGGTAGTACCTCAACCGGAGTCCCGCCAGCTCGGCGATGGACTCGAACAGAGGGTAGGACGGACGGGGGCAGAGGATCTCTTCTCCCGGACTGGCCAGCAG
>JAPPFQ010000263.1 GCA_028875135.1 Acidobacteriota bacterium | reverse complement strand
GCTTCCTTTACAGCCGCGAACGCGGCGACAACAGGTAGCCGTGGGCGTCAGCCCAGGGGACGCGAATGCGGCGACAACAGGCAGCCGTGGGCGTCAGCCCATGGGACACGGTATCGAGAGGAAACTCAACACGGCATCGAAGTTGGCCGGGTATTTCCTGCTGGTCCTGCTGGCGGCCGCAATGGGATGCCGGCCAGCCGACTCCACCCGGGAATACCGCTTTCAGGGCAGCAGCATGGGAACCACTTTCGAGGTGAAAGTGGTGGCCTCCCCGTTCCCGGAACAGCAGCAGGAGGCGGTGCGCGAGGCCATTCAGGCGCAACTGCAGGAGGTCGACGGCAAGATGTCGACCTACCGGGACGCTTCCGAAATCTCCCGCCTGAACCGTTCGCGGGAAACCACCCCCCAGCCGCTGTCCCGGGAAACCTTTACGGTGTTGGCCGAGGCCCTGAGAATCAGCCGGGTGACCGGCGGGGCCTTCGACATTACGGTTGGCCCCCTGGTCAATGCCTGGGGGTTCGGACCTGCTCCCGACCCCAGCTCCCTCCCGACGGCCGCCGAGATCGAGCAGTTGAAGTTGAGGAGCGGTTGGTCCAAAATTGAACTGAATCCCCGGGATTCCACCGTTCTCAAGCACGAACCGGCCCTTTACCTGGACCTCTCGGCAATCGCCAAGGGGTATGCCGTCGACAGGCTCTCGGAAGTCCTGGCCGGAATGAGCCTCACCAGGCACATGGTGGAACTGGGGGGCGAGGTGAGAACCAGCGGCCGCAATGCCGGCGGAAACCCCTGGCGGATCGCGATCGAGAAACCGGTATCGGGCGGCAGGGCTTTCCAACGGATTCTTCCCCTGGAGAACCTGGCCCTTGCCACCTCCGGAGACTACCGGAATTTTCGCCAGGCGGAGGACGGGCACCTCTCCCACACCATCGATCCCAGGACGGGGCGACCGGTGAGGCACGAGCTGGCTTCCGTCAGCGTTGTGGCCGCTTCCTGCATGCGGGCCGACGGCTACGCCACGGCCCTGATGGTCTTGGGAGAAGACGAAGGCTATCGCCTGGCGGTCGAGCAGGACCTGGCGGCGTTGTTCCTGGTGCGGACCCGCGAGGGATCTTTCCGAGAGACAGAGACGCCGGCCTTCCGGCGTCTTTTCGGCACCAAACCTACCGGGGCAGGCCCGGAGACAACAGGGGAGAGTGGATCGTGAGTCTTTTCCTCGTCACGCTGGTTGTGGTCGGCGTGGTCATGGCCCTGATGGCGGTGGGTCTTTTCTTCAAGAGACCCTGCCTGCGCGGTTCCTGCGGCGGTCCCGACATCCTGGACTCCAAGGGAGAGTCTCTCACCTGCGCCGCCTGCCCCCGCCGGCGATCCCTGCCGGCGGAGGAGGAACCTTCAGGTTAGCCCCGCCCCCGTTCCACCGTCCGGAGCCTTCGAGAGCGAGACGGCCGACCGGTGATTCCTTCTATCCGCCACCGGGCCTTGTGACCGCTCCCTGTGAGGCCGAAGAAACCAGCGCCATGTACTTGGCGAACACTCCGGAAGTATAGCGCGGCTCGGGCTCGGTCCATTGGGACAGGCGCCGCCCGATCTCTTCCTCGGACAGCTCGACATCCAGCCGACGCCGGTCGATGTCCACCACGATCATGTCCCCTTCGCGTACTGCCGCGACGGGGCCGCCCCGTGCTGCCTCGGGTGCAACGTGGCCGGCCATCAGCCCCCGGGTGGCGCCACTGAAACGCCCGTCGGTGATCAGGGCCACGCTCTCGCCCAACCCGGCTCCCACCACGGCAGCCGTAACCCCCAGCATCTCCCTCATGCCGGGTCCCCCGCGAGGACCCTCGTAGCGAATGACCATCACGTCACCCGCCTGGATCTCTCCACGGGTCACGGCCTCCATGGCCGGTTCCTCCCGGTCGTAGACGCGGGCCGGCCCGCGGTGGTAGAGCCTCTCGTGGCCGGCCACCTTGATCACGCATCCTTCCGGGGCCAGGTTGCCATGCAGGATGACCAATCCACCCGTGTCCTTGACAGGGTTGGCCAGCGGGCGCAACACCTCCTGGCCCGGCGTTTCTCTGGCCTCGCGGCATTCCTCTCCCAGGGTGCGGCCTGTCACGGTCTTCTGAGCGGGATCCACAAATCCGCCCTCCACCAGCCGCTGAGCAATCACAGGCACCCCGCCGGCCTTGTCGACATCCACGGCCACGAAACGCCCTCCCGGCTTCAAGTCGGCGATCAAGGGTGTCCGCAAGCTGATCTTGTCGAAGTCGTCGATCTCCAGATCCACCCCCATTTCCCGGGCCAGCGCCAGGAAGTGCAGAACGGCGTTGGTGGACCCGCCGGTGGCCGCCACGCTGGCAATGGCGTTGTCGAAGGACTGACGAGAAATCAGGTCTCCGGGGCGGGTGCCGCTCCTGACCAGGTCCATCACCAGCTTTCCGGCCTCGAAAGCCACCCCGTCCTTGCGGGCATCGGTGGCCGGCACGCTGGAGGACCCCATGGGAGACAGGCCCAGGAATTCGAGGGCCGTGGCCATGGTGTTGGCCGTGTACTGGCCGCCGCAGGCGCCGGCGCCCGGGCAAGCCGTGTTCTCGATCTCCAGCAATTCGGCATCGCTGATGCGTCCCGCCGCGTTGGCGCCCACGGCTTCGAAGACATCCTGGATGGTGATGTCCCGCCCTCGATACTTCCCCGGGGCGATGGATCCCCCATACAGCACCAGCGAAGGCACGTTGAGCCGCATCAGCCCCATGGCGCCTCCCGGCAGGGTCTTGTCGCAGCCGACCAGGGCGATCATGGCATCGAACATGTAGCCTCGCCCCACCAACTCGATCGAGTCCGCCACAATCTCACGGCTCACCAGCGAGGCTTTCATTCCTTCGGTACCCATGGTGATTCCATCGCTCACCGCAATGGTGTTGAACTCCATGGGGGTCCCGCCGGCAGCGCGTACTCCTTCCTTGACCTTTGCGGCCAGAGTTCTCAGGTGGAAGTTGCAGGGCATGGCTTCGATCCAGGTATTGGCGATTCCGACAATGGGCCTGGACAAGTCCTCGTCGGTGTACCCGATGCCCTTCAGGAAAGACCGTGCGGGGGCGCGGTCGCGGCCCTGCAGGATGGTTCGGCTGCTCAGTGGTGGGTTGGACATGCAATACCTCCGAAATCAAGAGAGTTTCCGGCCGAAACTGCCGGAATCGGGGTGAGGGCCTGGCCGGAATCGAGTTTGGAATCACCAAGCCGGTGGACTTGACGGTTCCGCGGACGAATCAGCGGCGCCGCAAGAGAATATAGAGGGCTCCGCCGCCGCCGTCCGCAAGACGAGCCGACGCGTAGGCGATGACGTGACGGCTCATGCGCCGCGTGTCCAGCCATTTCGACAGCTTTTCCTTCAATGTCGGCTGACCTTCCCGCGAGTGGTTTCCCCGGCCGTGAACCACGCGAATACAACCGTGGCCCCGTTTGAGGCTGGAATGGATGAATTCCTCGAACGCCTTTCTGGCCTCGGCGGCGACCATTCCGTGGAGATCGAGGTGGGCCTGCACCGAAAAACGCCCCTTTCTGAGGCCGCCGATCCAGCGGCGGCCCTCGGGATGCGGCGTCCCCTCCAGGTATTCTCCACTCACGGTCAAGTCGAAACGCCCTTTCCCCGAGACAAATTCCTGCAGCAAGCGCAGCCCTTCTTCCTCGTCGTCGATGGGGTCCGGGATCTCCAGCGCCGGAGTCGGGCGGGATGGAACGGAACTCCAACCCAGGGGAACTACATCCCGCATGGACCGGGCAAACAGTTCGCCGTCGCTGAGAGTCTCGGGCAAACCACCCGGGGCCTTGGGCTTTTCCGGGACCCCCTTGGGGGATCGCGGGCGACTCCGAGCCAATTCGGCAAAGGACTTGAAGGCTCGAAAAGCGGGCGTCTTCATGGGATGGATACCTTCGAGGCAGGAGTCCTTCAATTCCGGGCAGCGGACCGATTCAAGAGCGCCAGTTGTTCCTCGAGCAGCGCCAGTTCCCGATCCACAGCCGAAAGGATCTGCCTCCGCTCCGCAACCCTCGCCTCCCCCGGGTTGCCCGCGTACTCCCCAAGCAGCAGGACCTTTCGCAGCAGCAGTTCCTTGAGCCGGCCGCTCAACAACCGGCGCGACCTGTCCAGATCCGGCAAGCCGTTCTTCAGAAACCCATTCAACTTCGCCTGGACCTCGCTACCCTGCCGGCGCAGGTGCTGCAGCCTCTCGCGGCCCTGGGCCGTCAGCAACCCCGGCTGCCCTGCATCGGCCAAAGATGCCGCCGACTGATTCGGCACCATGGACGCAGCCCTCTCGCCGGTCCGCACGGCTGCCGGAGAGGCTCTACTCTCCCTTTGCCAGGCTCTCAGGAACAGCAAAACTCCGACGATCAGGGCTGCGCTGACAGCCAGCGCGATCTTCATGATCAGCGCGATCCTGCGCCTTTGAGGACAGAACAGGCACTGCGCGGGTTGGCTCAGCTCGATCATCGGCACCGGATCAGGGTCAGGAAGGAAGGCTCGACTGGAGTCATTTTACGCCAGAACCGGACCGTGGGTAAACCGACAGCGGGGAGCTGCGCAGGTGGAGGGAAGAATTCAGGCCAGCCCTGTGAGGAGTGGTGGATCAGGCTGCTTCCAGGTCCTCGGAGATGACGGGCGGCTCACCCCAATGGGGGACATAGAGTCGAATCAAGCGGGAGGTCGTCTCCTCGAACCCATTCAGGTAGGCGCCCTGGAGTAAACGGCGGTTCCGCCGAGCCCGGGGAACACCCAGACTCTCCAGGTAGTGGCTGCGGAGAATCCGGCGAATTTCCCGCCCCAGCAGGTCAGAGTAGCCAGGGACTTGACAATCCAACGACTGCCCCTGAGTTTCCCGAATGCACTTCAATCGGGCTTCAATGTTGCGGTGAATCTCGAAGGCCGCACCGGCAAACCCCCAGGCGATCAGCATCCCCAGAATCTGACGCTCTCTGTGGATCTTTTCTCGAAATCGGTCCAGCCATTCAGCCGTCTCCACCGGCAGTGTCAGTTCCATGGAAACCTCCTGGTCATCTTTCCTCAACATGGA
>JAPPFQ010000441.1 GCA_028875135.1 Acidobacteriota bacterium | reverse complement strand
GCCATAGGCCGTCGGATCGAAGCGCAACCAATCGGTGACGTAGGAGCTTTCCGCGTCCCGGTCACCCAGGTGCACCGGCAACATTTCGGCGATGTCGGTGTCCGCGTATCCTCCGGCGTCGAAGGAGCTGCGCCCACCCAACATCATGAATCCGCCGCCCCGCTCGCCCACGAAATCCACGATCATCTCCTGCTGGGACGGGGTGAAGAAGCCGGCTTCGATACTGCCCAGGATCAGTCCCTTGTAGGAATACAGTTGGTCCGGGGTCTGGGGAAAGCCTGCAGCCAGTGGGTCCTCACCTTCAAGTCCCTGGTGGTAGAACTTGTTGTCCGAGGTTCGGAGGAGCGTCACAAGCTGGAGGTTGGGGTCTTCCTGGAGGGCTCGCCGGATGAACTTGAATTCCCAGCGCGGCGTTCCTTCCAGGTAGAGGATCCTGGGGCGGGAATCCTCCACGTGGAGCAACAGGTCCCGGCGGTTGTTGCGCTCGATGGCTTCTCCGGGCTGGGGCGCCACCGAGACCGTGTAGTGCTTCAGTCCCGACCCTTCCGGCTTCAGGCTCAACTCGACGACCTGGCTGGTATCGGACCCGTTCAGCGTAACCGGTTGGGAGGCGACGAGCGTCCCGGACTCCCGGACCTCCACCGAGACTCTCCTTCCGGGATAGCCGACACTGGTCAAGGATACCACCCCTCGGGTGGAGGATCCCGGCAGGATTCTCGGGGCGAAGCTGACTTGCGACACCTGGACGTCCTTGCCGAGACTCTCCTGGCCGACCGCCACCGTATGGACGGGAATCCGTTCCCGCCGGAAGGTTTCCAGCACCTGCGTCAGTTGTCCCGATAGATTGTCGGCGCCGTCACTGAGAAGGACCACGCCGGCCAGGGGCTGGCCCTCTCCCCGGTTCATTCTCGCGGCGGATAAGGCGGCCTCAAGGTTGGTGCCGGTCCCGGTGGGAGGAAGATTGGAGCCCGGTCGGATTTCCCGGATATCCCGGTCAAAACGGAACTTCTGGAGCTGGAAGCGTTCTTCCAGATCGGCCAGGACGCTTCCCGCCCCGGGATCGAGCCACCCGAGCGCTGCCTCCCAGCGGCTCCGGTCCGTGTCGTGGGGGAGCGTCATGCTCTGGGAGCCGTCGATAAGAAGGGCGACTCTGCTCTTCCTGGGCAGGTGGGTCGAGACCCGGAGGGAGGGGCGAAACAGCAACGCCAGCAGCAGGATCAACGTGACCGCCCTCAGGACGATCAGCAGTTTCCGCCTCCACCGGATCCGGCTCCCGGACGACCGGCGACGGTAAACCCAGAAAGCCGCCGCGGCGGCCAGGGCCAGTGCCGGCAGCAGCCACCAGGCGGAAACAGGGCTGTCGAAGGTGAGTTCGCCTTCGCGGAATAGGAAAAACCGGTATTTGAAGAGAGACTCGAACAGCCTGTCCATTGAGGTGGCGCCAATGACTTGGTGACGGCATCGGGTCGGCCCGAACGCCTGGTGAGAACCCCGGGCTAATGGGTCATTGAGTAAATGATGTAGTTGATGCCCAGCCGGTAGGCGGCCGAAGAGTACTTTTCGGGATAGAAGGGGACGTCGGCCCACTCCCAGGCATCCCCCAGGTCCGAGTTGAAGTTGACCATGACCTTGAGCTGTCCGTTTTCGTCGAAGACACCGCGGAAATGGGGGTTGTAACCGTCCTTCTCATAGGTGGTTCCGCTGTAGAACATGATGACACCGGGGATTTGAAAGAGCTCGTCGATGTCGAAGAAGCAGTGGAACATGGGGTGAGAGGTCGGAAGATCCTCGATCCTGCCCCCGGGAAAGACCTTGTGCATTTGACTCTGGAAGTTGGACCATTCCAGGGTGCCGTGGAAGTCGTCCACCACCATGAAGCCGCCCCGCCTGAAGTACTCCCGAAGAATATCCGCCTCCTGTTCCGACAGCTCCAGATAGCCGACCTCGACGGCGTACAGGAATGGGTACTGGAACAGTTCCAGTGAGGTGATGGGAACGTAGAATTGCGATTGACGAACATCCAGGTTGGTCAGTCTCCGGATGCCGGCAATGAAGGTGACATCCGCCTTGGGCGCATCGGTTGCCCAGGCCCCAAAGCGCCATCCCGACCCGCCGCGGAACACCAGGCGGGCAAAGGTGAACTCCTTTTTTGGCGGATTCGCTTGTTCGTCAGTGCTCCGGGTGACCGTTTCCGCGCTTTCCCCGTCGGGACGTTGGGCGGCCTGCGCCAGCAGGGCCACCAGCAGGAGACCTCCGGTCAGACCTCGGGACCAATGGAATGCGTGAGCCACGGTTACGACACCGGTTTTCCGGGGGTTACCGCCATCTGCAGCGTAGTTTGAGTATAGGTTGAAAGGCAGGCCAGGACAACCGGGGGGATCAATCGGAGTGAACGTCCATTTTTTGGGAACTCGTCTGTCGGACAGGCTCCACCGCGCAACGGGACGTCATCGCCTGGGAGCGCGGGTGTCCCGCCCGTATCTTCTTTGTTTTCGGCCAGCCTGGCAACCGACGGGACATCGTTGAAGGAGTACGTGGGGGACGTTGTTGAATCACCGGAAAAACTGTGCTCAATTTCGGGGTTGAGCCTGTTGGATTCTGGCCCCCCAAGCGGAGTCGAAAATTCCGCTGGCTACAAGCCATTGCATGGTCAAGGGTCTCAGCAATTCCACCTATCCAACAACGCTGCCTATTTTCCCCTCCAGGGTCTCCCCCTGCGGTTCGGAGTCTGATCCGATTGCCCGAGACTCTTCCAGCACGTTCTGGATGTTGAGCAGCAGGATGAGGATGCTGCAAACCGCCGCGGTCAGGGCTCCGCCGCCCACGAGTCCAACGAAGATGCCGACGGTCGTGCCGAACCGGCTGATGGATACCCCCAGCGTGCCCAGGATCAGGATGATCGCCAGGACCGAGTTGACCACGCCGGTGAATGGAAGTGGGAGCTTGTAGGTCCGGTTCGCAAAATTCATGGATTCATGGCCTTACCTGCCATTCTGAGTTTTTCTGCCTGGTAACGGCTATGGTAATCGGTCGATCAGGTTCGAGGAATGAAAAGACCCTGATATCGAGCTACTTGCACCGCCTGTCGACCCGACCTCATCGATTTCAGTCTTCCGCGCCGGGAAGCCCGCGGCTCACCATCACGTCAAGCTCCGTTTCCAGCGCGATTGCGTCGCGGGAGCTCTGTGCGCGCGCACCAGGCGGAAGGTCAGGCAGTTTGTGCAGAATGGCCCGCACTTCGCCGGTCGCGGGGTCATGCGCGATTACCATCGGAGACTCGCTTCCTTCGCGCATCTCGAACGTGCCGCTGGGTCCTGAGAGCACGAGGCTCGCCAGTTCCGAATCCCATCCGGTTTCCACCGGCAGGGTGAACACGAACACTGAGCCTCCATCCCCGTCGGCAATATGCGGCAGCATGTGAAAGAGCTTCGCCGGGCTGGGCTTCCACAGGCAGCGCGGTAGCAACCGCAATCAAGAGCATCGCGATAGTGCTCGTTTGTTTCATTCGGTTACCGCCGAGCCGGCAGGTAGGCTCCATCCCCGCTGCGCTGCCCGGGAGCCCCACCGTCGTTGACCACTCCGTAGGCCAGGAAGGGGTTGCTGCCGGCGGTCTTTCGCACCCGCGCATATCCCTAGGTCGTCCCCGGCGCGTAGTTCCCAAGGATGCCGTTGATCTGATGCCAGCCTCGGGCCGGAACGCGGATGCCGGTCACCGTGTTGACCCGCCTTCCCGTGTCCCCATCGTAGATTTCCAGGCGGAAGACGCTGTCGCTGCCATCCACTTCTCCGGTGTTGACCAGGGCTAGGTTGCTGCGGGTCTCTCGGTTCTGCTGCAGGGCATCCACCCAGGCTGTGTCGTCGAAGGCCGCCCCATAGGGCACGGCGTTGTAGAACACACTGTATTGCCCGCCGCCTCCCGGAGACCCCGTCCGGGCTCCGATCACCACGCCGGTCAGGTCATTGATCACCCCATAGGCGTAGAAGGGCGCGTCGCCGCGCACCCGCTCCACCCTCACGTAGCCCTGTTCGATACCGGCCGTACCCAGCAGGCCCGAGTATTGATGGAATCCTCCAGGATCCAGGGTCACGTCCGGCAAGACCCGGGAACGCGGATTAGCAAAGGGATCTCCCGAAAACACCGTGGTTCTCAAGGTGATGTTTCCCTCTTGCGAAGTCCCCATGTTTTGAAAGGCCACGTTGGAACGGTCCTGCGCGTTTTGGCGCAGGCCGCACAGATAAACCGCTTCCTCGAATCCGTCTGCGACGGCAATTCCCGGATAGGCCAGACCCGCCCGCCCGTCGGCCATCCGCGTGGTGGTTCGTACCGTGACGGTAACGTCGGTGCCCGACGCCTCCACCCGTAGCGTCCCGATACGGTTGCCCGCAGCGGGAATGGAAATGCCCAGGGCTCGGAGGTAGTCGATGGCATTGGCTGCGATCTTCTGTCTTCCAGCACCCAGAGTCTCGGAGGCTGCGCCACCGCCCCCTCCGGCGGCCGCCGTATAGGTGTGGCGGAGAGTCGCCGTCTGGTTTCCCCGGTTGGTCAGGGTCAGCTCGGAGGTGAAGAAGGAGTTGTTCCGTCCGGACGCGGTCAGGATGACGGGGACGAAGAGCCGGCTGCTGATGCCCCTGGTCGGCGTCGCCGGAGTCCTCGCCTCGGTCTCGTTGGAGAAGGCGGAAGATCCTGTATCGTTGAAGGCCTGAACACGGTAGCGATAGAGGGTGTCCGGCGATGCTCCCCTGTCCGAAAACTTGGTGCCGTTGGCGGCTGTGGTTCCGATTGGAACCCAATCGGCCGAACCAGCCAGCCGGCGCTGCACCCTGAACCCGGTCTCATTGGTACTGTTGTCCTGCCAGGTCAGGTCGATTCGAGAAGGGGAAACCGGAGTGGCCCTCAGTTGGGTGGGGGCTTGAGGGCTGCTCGGGGATGAAGACCTCCTCAAGACGCGAATACGTTGATTGCCGGAATCGGCAACATAGAGGTTACCGGTTCCGTCCATCGCCACGCCAGAGGGAGACGCTAGCCCATGTTTGACAGTTTTGGGCGGTTTTGCGCCTTGGCAGGGGTGCAAGTG
>JAPPFQ010000240.1 GCA_028875135.1 Acidobacteriota bacterium | reverse complement strand
CGGAACAGGCCTTCTACATGGTGGGCGGCATCGACGAAGCACTGGAAAAAGCGGAGAAGGCCCGGGAGGCGGCCTGATTCCCATGGCGGACTCGACCTTCAAGCTCTCGGTGGTCTCCCCCGAACGCCTGGTTCTGTCGGAGGAAGTGGAGGAAGCCCAGGTCCCGGGCAAGAACGGCTACCTGGGCATTCTGCCCGGCCACGCCCCCATGATGACGGAGCTGGACATCGGCGAGCTGTCCTATCGCCAGGGGGACCGAACCTCCTTTCTGGCGGTGACCTGGGGCTATTGCGAGGTATTGTCCGACCAGGTGATCGTTCTGGCCGAGCGGGCCGAGCGGGCCGAGGAAGTGGATACGGAGCGGGCTCAGGCTTCCTTGGAGCGGGCCCGGAAGCGGCTGTCGAACCTCCAGGATCCCGATACCGATTTCCTCCGGGCCGGAACCAGCCTGCAGCGCGCCCTGATTCGGATGCAGGTGAGCCAGAAGGCGGGCGGGAACTCCTGAAAGAGGTCAGTTCATGTCCATTCAATCCTTCTCAGTGATCGACTCCACCCTTCGGGAAGGCGAGCAGTTCGCCAAGGCCCATTACACCATCGAAGAGAAGATCCGGATCGCCCGGGCGCTGGATGCGTTCGGGGTGGAGTACATCGAGCTGACGTCGCCGGCGGCTTCTCCCCAGTCCTTCGAGGACTGCAAGACCATTGCCGGCCTGGGCTTGAACTGCAAGATCCTGACCCACACCCGCTGCCACATGGACGATGCGCGCAAGGCGGTGGCCACGGGGGTGGACGGCGTCGACATCCTTTTTGGCACCTCTTCCTATCTGCGCCGCTTCAGCCATGGCAAGACCATTGACGAGATCATCGAAAGCGCTCGAGTGGTGATCGACTTTATCAAGCAGTCGGGCTGCGAGGTCCGGTTTTCCAGCGAAGACACCTTCAGAAGCGAGGAAGAGGACCTGCTCAGGGTCTACCAGGCCGTGGACGCACTGGGCGTGGATCGGGTGGGACTGGCCGACACCGTGGGCGTGGCCACCCCCCGTCAGCTCTATATCCTGGTGTCGGAGCTGAAGAAGCGCCTCAAGGCCGACATCGAGTTTCACGGACACAACGACAGCGGTTGCGCCATCGCCAACAGCTTTACGGCCCTGGAGGCGGGAGCCACCCATATCGACACCAGCGTGTTGGGTATCGGGGAGCGCAACGGCATCACCCCGCTGGGAGGGCTGATAGCCCGACTCTACTCCTACGATCGGGACCTGGTCACCAAGTACCGGTTGGATCAACTGCATCGCCTGGACCGGATGGTCGCTGAAATCGTGGGAATCCAGATTCCTTTCAACAACTACATCACCGGAGAGACCAGCTTCACCCACAAGGCGGGGATGCACACCAAGGCGGTCATGCTCAACCCCGGAGCCTACGAGCCCATCGATCCTCAGGATTTCGGGATGGAACGCACCATCAGCATCGGCCACCGCCTGACCGGCAAGAACGCCATTCAGAACCGGGCGCAGGAACTGGGACTGCACTTCGGAGACGCCGAGCTGCGGGAGATCACCCTGGAAATCAAGCGCCTGGCCGACGCCGGACCGCTCTCCACCAGCCGGCTGGACGAATTGCTGAGAAGCTGGGTGGTGGCCTGAATTGCGGCTCGCTTTCTTCGGTGCCGGGCAAGCGTGTCCATTGCCGGATTGCCCGGGTCCGTCACCGGCGGGGATCGGGACTTGCGGGGTGGAGTGGGTGGAAGACTCCGAACCAGGGACCGGGAAGGCAGTTCAGGCCGGGGAACCGCAAGGTGAATTCCAGCACGCTACCAGCGAGACATTCCGTCCGGCACCCTCCATACCCAACACCTAATCTCGGGCCGGCACATAGGCGCCGTCGCCGCTGCGCTGTCCCGGCGCCCCGCCGTCGTTGACCACTCCGTAGGCCAGAAACGGGTTCTCCCCCGACACCTTTTCGATCCGGACATATCCCTGCCGGGTCTCCGCCGAAGCTCTGCCCAATATCCCGTTCACCTGGTGCCAGCTCCGGGCCGGAATCGGCCTCGTCACCACCGTCTCCACCAGCATCCCCGTCTCCCCGTCGTAGATCTCCAGGTGAAAGACGCTCTCGCTTCCGTCCACTTCTCCCGTGTTCACCAGCGCCAGGTTGCTGCGGTTCTCCTCGTTCTGCTGCAGCCCCTCCACCCAGGCCTCCCGGGTGAAGCCCTCTCCTTCCGGCGCCGCGCTGTAGAAGACGCTGTATTGTCCCCCGCCTCCCTTCGAGCCCGTCCTGGCCCCGATCACCACCCCGCTCAGGTCTCCCGCCGCGGCCGCCACCAACACCGGTCCCAGGTAGACGCCGCGCATGGCGCCCAGCCCCGCCATCCCCTCCCGGCGCAGCTCCTGCACCAACTCGGGAACGATCGCCTGCTCGCCGGCTTGAAGGGTCATGCTGAAGCCCACCTTCTTGTCGTCGGTCCTGACCTGTTCCGACACGAACTCGAAGTCCAATGTCCTGGGCTCGTCCGAGAAGTTGGTCACCGTCAGCTCGCTCGAGAACTCGCCCGTCTCCACGATCACCGGCAGGGTCTGCCTCCTCTTCCCCTCCAGTGAAGCGGCCGTCACCGGAAAGATGAACGACCCGTCCGAGTTGGCCTGGTCGTTGATCACTCCGTAGGCGTAGAAGGGCGCCTCTCCCTCCACCCGCTCCACTTTCACGTAGCCGTTCTCCACCCTGCCCAGCAGTCCCGAGTACTGGTGGAACTCTCCCGGCCCGAGCTCCACGTCCGCCAGCTCGCGGGGCGTCGCATCCGCCGCCTCTCCCGAATAGACCGTCGTCCTCAGCGTGATCGTTCCCTCTCCGGGAGCCCCCATGTTCTGGAAGGCCACGTTGGAGCGGTCCCGGCTGTTCTGCCTGAGCCCGCACAAGTAGACCGGCTCGTCGAAACCCTCCTCCTCCGGAACGCCCGGATAGGCCAGTCCGGCGCGGCCCTCGGGTACGTTGGTGCTAGTCCTGGCCATGACTCCCACTCCGGACGAACCCGGCGCCCCCACTCTCAGAGTCCCGATCCGGTTGCCGGTTGCGGGAATGGGAATCCCCAGCCTCCTGAGATAGTCGATGGCGTCGATCTCGATCGTCTGCCGACCTGGGTCGAGCCGGTCGGTGGCCGTGCCGCTTCCCCCACCCGCATCGGCCGTGTAGGTGTAGTTGAGGAATGCCGGCTCGGTACCCCGGTTGGTCAGCGTCAGTTCCGAGGTAAAGAAGGAGTTGTTGCGTCCGGCCGCGGTCAGGATGACCGGGACAAACCGGGCCCGTCCTCGATCCGGGTCACCCGGGCCTGCCTCGGAAATAGTGACGACATGAGTGGGTTCTTCGTCGATTCGGTCGGTGTTGGTAAAGGTATCCAAGCCCAGATAGGGAGCGTCAATCCCTGTCCCGTCGGAGCGCCGCAGCCCGATTTCAGCGGGCTTGGCCAGAGTCAATGTGATGGTCTTTCCTTCGTTCGAGGTGTCCTTCGAGAGAGAGAGGACGATCTCGCCTCTCACTTCTCCCGCCGGAAAGAGCAGTCCGTCTGAGGGCGAGGGCGACAGGCCGGTGTAGGCGTCAGCCGCCGCCGTGCCGCCGACGGCATAGGGGACGCGGACCGCTACCGGCAGCACTCGGCTCAAGGTTACCGAGGCCTTGACGGTGGTCCCCTGCCGTGCCGTCTGTCCGGAGGCGGAGAAATCGAGCGTGGACCTCAGGCTTGAGTGGAGTTTCCCCTGATGGATCTCTCCATCCAGTCTGAAAGGACCGCCCAAGGTGTCGAGCACCGCGTCGAAGATTCCCTCGGGCAGGCGGTTCAGAACGTGCCTGTTCGACTCGTTGCCGGACAGGTCGAGGTGTTTCAGTTGATTGAGGCCCCTGAAGATTCCCGCCGGCAAGTCAACCAGGACATTGCGGGAAAGGTCCAGGTATTCCAGCTTGGCGAGCCCTCTGAAGATCCGCTCCGGCAATTGTTTCAGGGCATTGCGGGACAGGTCCAGAATCTGCAGGCTCCCGAGCCCCTCCAGGAGACGTTCCGGCAAGTGGGTCAATAGGCGATTGGGGTGGACTTCCTGGGAAATGGTCAGGACTCTCAGGCTGCCGAGCCCGCGGAAAAGCTCCTCCGGCAAGGATTCCAGCGGATTGCCGGACAGGTTCAGGGACTCCAGGCGACTCAGCCCTTCGAAGATCCCCTTAGGGAATAGGGCCAAGGAGTTTCCGCTGAGATTCAGATGTTCGAGATTGACCAGGCCACTGAAGTCGCGAGAGTGGAGTTTGCCAATGCCGGCTAGGGTCAGGTCCAGCTCCCTCACGCTGGCCAGATGTCGTGCAGTGACTTCTTCGCAGTCCGCAACGCCGGCAATCTCCATCAGCCTGTCCCGGACGGGCCCTGTGCGGTCGCAGCCCCTCTGCGCGGCCGCACCGGCCAGTTTGACCAGGTGTGGGCCGCTCGTAATCGGCCTGCGCAGCAGAGTTGCGGTCCACAGATAGGGAGCGTCGCTCCCCTCGCCGTCGGATCGGCGCAGTCCGATTTCGGTGAGTTCGCCCAGGCTCAAAACGACGGTATCGCCAGGCCTGAGGTTCCCCTCGAGGGTCAAGGTGATATCGCTGAGGGTTTCTCCGGCTGGAATCAGCAACTGGTCGGGCGGCGAGGGGGACAGTTCGGTCATGGTGTCGGTCGCCCCGCTGCCGTCGGCTACGTGCAACGTATAGGGGATGCGAAGCGAGACCGGCAATGGACGGGTCAAGGACACCGTCACGCTGACGTCGTCTCCCGCCATGGCCATCTGCTCCGGCCACAGGAAGGCAAGCGTGGCTTGCAGATCGGCGTCCAAGAGCAGGCCTCCCCCGTCGTCTCGTCCACCGAACCGGTACGGCATGCCCAACGTGTCGAGCACGTCGTCGAAGGCTCCTTCGGGTAACTCCGTCAGCGAGGAACGGGTCAGGTTCAACCGCTTCAGTTGGCTGAGTCCGTCGAAGATTCCCTCCGGCAGGCGGGCAAGGTTATTGCCGGACAGGTCCAGATGCTCCAGGTTGCTCAGTTCGCTGAACACGCCTTCCGGC
>JAPPFQ010000553.1 GCA_028875135.1 Acidobacteriota bacterium | reverse complement strand
ACCTTGTCCAGAACCTTCCTTGAAAAGTTGCGGTAGATGCTGATCTGAACTTCCGGGTACTTCTTCTTGAAGAGCGCGAAGATTTGGGGCAGCACGTAGAGACAGGTGGACTCGTTGGCGCCGATCAGTATTTTCCCCTTGGGAACGGTGTTCACCTCGGTGACCGCCAGCTTGGCTTCGTCGTGCAGATTCAGCAATCGCTCGGCATAGTCGAACAGCACGTCGCCCGCCTGCGTCAGGTAGACTTTTTTGCCGATGCGATCGAAGAGCCTGGCTCCCAACTCTTCTTCCAGCATCCGGACCTGGGTGCTGATCGCCGGCTGGGTGCGGAACAGCTTTTCGGCAGCAATGGTAAAGCTCCGGTGGACCGCCACGGCGTGAAAGTTGCGAATCTGGTCGAGGTTCATATGACAGTGGTCAGGGGCACCATGCCCCTTCCCTGGTTTTCAGACCGGGTTGGCGAGCACTATTCGCAAACCATAAGTTTTTCTTATGGGAATCATATATCGAACGATTGGAATTAGCCAATCGGCGAAGGGAGCCTCAACTCAGGCCGCCGCTTGTTTGCGCCTCTCTTGCGCCAGGTCGTAGCCAGCTTGCCGGCGCATCCAGAAGTCGGCTTCCGACCAGCCAACACGTTCCAACGCCAACGCCAGCCGGGGGTTGATTCTTCCGGTTCCGGCCAAGAGCCGATGCAGGGTGTTCCTGGAAACACCGAGCCGCTTTGCGGCCGTGGTGACGCTCCAGCCGGTTTCCTCAATAGCCATTCGGATGGTTTCACCGGGATGCGCCGGGTTCAACATCGCCATTGCTGTCTCCTCAGTGGTAATCGACCAAGTCAACATCTACCGCTTCACCATCCTTGAATCCGAAGACAATCCGCCAGTTATGGGACACCTGGACGCTCCAGAAACCACGCCAGGAGCCCTTCAACGGGTGCAGTCGAT
Organism: Acidobacteriota bacterium; assembly: GCA_028875135.1. Lineage (GTDB taxonomy): Bacteria > Acidobacteriota > Terriglobia > Versatilivoradales > Versatilivoraceae > Versatilivorator. The sequence continues at coordinate 4,147 of JAPPFQ010000553.1, read as the reverse complement.
AACCGGGGATGTCCATTTGCCGGGGTGTGCGGGCGTTTTCCAAGTCGGTCAAGATTTGTCGAATGCGAGCCGTCATGGCTGGGCTGATGCCGCGAACGTCGTCGCGTTCGTAGAACTGCCTCAAGCCTTTGTGTCTCAACTTCACGTGAAGAATTGTCTCATAAGTTGAGACACATAGGAACGATTTACCCAATGACGCCCCAAGGGCCTGACAGATTTTGACGGTGACGCTTTATGGGCTTGGTGGCTTGTGGCTCGGCGCAACCTGTCAATAGAGGCGGATTTCTACGTGACCCGGAGCGATTTCCTGTCGGAAGATTTCGACCACTAAGCGAATAGAAGACGACAGGAGTGTGCCACAAATCCAGCCAGGATGCTGAAGGTCTCCAGAGCCCTGGCCAAGGAACTCGCGTACTGCGGATAGCTGCCCGATGGGAATCGGGCAAAAAAAGTTTGACACTTTTAAAATTTAGTTATATATATTAATATATAGTAAATAAAGGGAATTGAGGAAATCCTGTACATGATTTCTACCAGACAAATTGCTGTGTGATTCTCTGTATTCTGTACCCAATAGAATACAGAGCAGTTTCTGGCAGCAAAATAGTCTGTGCAATTTTCTAAATAACTAATGGGAACAACTCTACAAAGGAGAATATCGATGCGGAAGCAACTCAATATAGGACTCAGACAAGCGCGACGACTGTGTCAGATGCCACACGACGAACGGCTAGCCTTCCTTTCCGAGGGATTACCGATCATCCTCACCAGCGCCCAGGATTTCTGGCAGGCGTCCTGCCAACTTAAGGACAGGTTGCGTGAAGCAGAAGTGCTGAAAGGTTTCGCGGAGGAGGAGGCCGCGAAAATCCTTATCCTCATGGATGCGGTGCGATGTCCCATGCCCCTCATCAACTCAAGGATCGGGAAGATTACAGGTTGGTTTTATGACCATCTGGCACGGTTGATTTACACCGAAACAGTGCGCTGGAGACAGATGGATGTTTCGGAACTGCGCGAGTTTATCGAGAAGGAACGGGAGTCACATTATCTCGAAGGCTTTTGCGGTGAATTCGTCGTGCCAAACTGGAACATTTATCAACGTGAAAGTCGACTCTATGCAGATATCGCGACTTATGGGGACGGGAAGTTCCAATGGAACAGGCCAAATCTACTTCAAGAATTGTTGTCGGCCTCCTACTCGCCATCGGTCCCGCCAGTGCTTGAGCTGGCTGAGGCCATGTCGGCTCTTGGGATCTTCACACATCGGGGATTAAAGGCGACTTCGGAGATCTGGGCGCAGATAACATTCACAACCACTGAGACAAGTGTAGACGCCGGGCGCCTCACGCGTCAGCTGCTTAAGAGGCTATGCGAAGACGACCTTCCGAGTCCGAAAGCAACACAAGAACATGCCAGAGTGTTGCTCAGTAACTGGCAAATTCCCATGTACGATCTCGACCTCAGACCAATTAATGTCCCCTTAGAGAAACTGAGGAAAGAGCAGGAACAGATGCTGTGGGAGGAGGTGGGTGACGCATTCGTAGACTACTAATGGCACTGATTTAAAAGGGGGAGGAGCTGCGTTTGCCGCTCTTGCCACTGCCATGAGCTTAACGATCAAGGGCCTTATTGAAGCGTATTGTTCAGAGCGTGCAACGCGAGGAGAGCGGAACAATGACGACGTTTAGAGTGGGGCAATATGTCAACGTGCCGTGCAACATTTACCAAGGGGCGTTTCCCAGTGAATACTTGGTGATTCTTGAAGCGCAAGATGGTGAATACTCAGGATTTGTCCAAGTTGAATATGTCGCTCCCTCACCAACCGATAAGAGCCAGGGATCGATTAAAGGTATTGTCAGGGTGATAGAAGGCGACAGGATTACTGTCCAACTTCCGGGTCAGTACTTTACTACCGCCATGGGCTTGACGACGTTCCCCGCAAGTTGGGCGAGCAAGAATATCACGGCCGCCCGGGCCGTCATGCAGGGACCGCCCAGGGAAGATGGGGACTCGTCGAGAAAGGTCGCCCCATCCAACCGGCTGAGTCCTGAGACTGATCCGGAATACGAAACAAGGAGGAAAAAGAGCAATTGACCGGTTACAAGGTCAGACTCAGGGCCTGGTTCCGCAGGGATGGTCAGCAATGGATCGTCTGGTGTCCTGCACTTGATGTGATGACTCAGTCCCGAACCAGGAAACAAGTCCTGGAATCGCTCAGAGAGGCTGTTGAGTTGCGGTGCGAGTCGTGTATTGAACGAGAAGTACTTGACGGTGCGTTGAAGGAATTAGGGTTTGCCAAGGCCGCGCATGGTGAATCAATGCCTCCCGATGCCGACCAGATAAGAATAATGGAGCACACAGCATAATGAGTTGAGGGAAAGACTGGCGAAGTCTCAGGCCTGCACACTCACCGAGGATGCCGCCTGGACGATGGTCTCCCAGATGTCGTCGGCGATGGGAATGCCGTCGCGCCGGCGGACCTTCTCGGTTCGGTCCTCGGGCACTCCGGGCAGCAGGACTTCCTTGAAGCCGGGGGCGGGTGGAATGGCCAGGGCCCGGCGGGCCAGCTCGTCGGCGCGCCGGCTGTACCGGGACAGCGGCTGGAACAGGTCGGCCCGGAAGACGATCAAGGTGGCGCCGTGGCGTCGGAAGAGAGGATCGGAATAGTCGAGCTCGGCTCCGTCGTCGGCCCCACTGAAGGTTCTGCCCAGCATCTCGGTGGCCAGCATCAGGGCATAGCCCTTGTGGCCGCCGAAGGGCAGGTGGGCGCCGCCGTCGATGAACTTCCGGGGGTCGGTGGTGGGATTCCCGTCCTTGTCCACGACGGAATCGGGGGGAAGCTGCTGATTCCGGTTGAAGGCGTTGATGACTTTGACGCCGGCGGTTGCGGAAGTGGCGAAATCGATGATGACGGGGGCCTGGCTTCCGGCGGGCAAGCCCATGGCGATGGGATTGGTGTGGAAGAGGGCCGTGCGCCCGCCATAGGGGACCGCGGCCGGTTTTTCGGCTCCCTGGCCTCCGGCCCAGACCATGGAAACCATTCCCTCGGCCGCGGCCATTTCCGCGTAGTGGCCCAGTCGGCCGATGTGGTGGGTTTGAACCAGGGAGACGACCGCCACGCCCTGTTCTTGTGCCTTATTAATGGCCGTCTGCATGGCGAAGCGCCCCACCACGTGTCCGAAGGCCCAATCTCCCCGGACCAGCGCGCTGGCCGGGGTTTCCCGCGCGATCCTCGGCTCCGCCGCCACGCGGATGTGTCCGTCCCGCAAGGCCCGGACATAGCCCTCGACGTGCCAGACGCCATGGGAGTCGACCCCACGCAGGTTGGCCAGGACCAGGTGCTCGGCCACGGTTTCGGCCTGGTCCGGGACGGCGCCGGCCGCTTCCAGAATCTGCCGGGTCAACCGGCGAAGCTCGTTGGCTGTCTTGGTCACCATGATGAGTCTTTCCCGGATCTGCAGTCGATAGGATTCCTGAATGTGATCGCTGAAAGAGTTCGAGGAGAAATGAGGGCTATGTGAAGTCCTCGACCACCAGGCTACGGGTCTCGGGATGCTTCCGCAGGATCTCGGCAATACCCGCCCGGTCCGCGGGATCCACCTGAGTGCCGGGCGGACGCACAGGGCCGCCGGCCCTTCCCAAGGCTTCCATGGCCACCTTGATGCCGCTGATGCCGTAGCCCGGCTTGTAGCCGCGGATCTTGAGAATGGGGTCCACCTCGGCTTTCAGCACCTCCTCCATCCTGGCGGTCTCTCCGGCCACTCCGTGCTTCCAGAAGCGCCTGGAGGCCTCCGGAACCAGCGCGGCCGCCGCCGTGGAGTAGGCGCGGCTTCCGCGGGAAAAGGAAGCGGAGGCGGCCGGTTCATTTTCCGCCATGAACAGCAGGGGCTTGGCAACGGCCTCCAGAATCTGTCCCCCGGTCCGGGGATAGTAGTCCTCATCCGGGCCCAGAGAGGGGAAGAATCCCATCATGTTGGGGATCTCGGCCAATCGGATGAGCACCTCCGGCCAGAAATCGTGTTGGCCGCTGGGGAGGACGACGGCGCCGATGGAGACCGAAGCAATGATGTCCTTGTAGAATTCGTAGTAGTTTTCAGCCCGCCAGTGTTGCCCTCGGGGAGGGAAAATCACCAGCGCATCCGCACCG
>JAPPFQ010000265.1 GCA_028875135.1 Acidobacteriota bacterium | reverse complement strand
CGGCTCGATTGGCGGAGCGGGGACTGAAGGCCAGCGGCGAGAGTTACGATCAGGGGAGCGAGGAATCGATCCTGGCCTTTAGTGAACGAGTGCTGGAACAACAGGGCTCGGTCGACATTCTGGTCAATAACTCGGTGGGACGATCCATGAGTGGCTACGCAGCCCCTCTGGATGACTGGCGCCGGTCCATGGAGGTCAATGCCACGGGACTCTTTACCATCTCGCGAGCCTTTCTGGATCCGATGATGAAGAGAGAGAAGGGAACCATCATCAACATCGGCTCCGTGCAGGGTGTGGTCGCCCCGGACTTCAGCAACTATGCCGGCACCAACATGACCACGCCGCCCGACTACCAGTTTCACAAGCACGGCCTGGTGGGCCTGACCAAGTACCTGGCGGCCTGGGCCGGGCCCCACGGCGTTCGAGTGAACGCCATTTCACCGGGTGGCTACAACCCGGAGGTCGCCCACGAACCCTTTCTGTCGCAGTACAACCGTCGCGTCTTTCTGGGGAGAATGGCAGAGTACGACGATATCAAGGGCGTGGTGCTCTTCCTGGCTTCCGAGGCTTCCCGCTACATCACCGGGCAAAACATCGTTCTGGACGGCGGCTATTGCGCCTGACGGCTGAAACAAACGCCTGCGCCTGGTGGCTGGAAACCGGTTCAAAATCGAGCATGGGTAAAATTCTTGATTCACATCGATGATCTGGAAACCCCGTTCGACCGGACTTGGTCCCACTCCAGACAGGCCATGAAGATTCGTTGTCTCACTCTCGAATGATCCACACACCAGGGCGGGGTCGAAACTGACTTGAAACCCTCGGCTGACCAGTCCTGACTCTCCACTCTTCACTCTCCACTTAATCGAACCCCTTTTTCACTCCGCACGATTCGTTTCGTCGTCGGGCACGGGCGGGCGGCCGGCCAAATCCTCGAGCACCTCCTTGCAGCGTCGGGCCACCACTATTTCTTCGCCCGGCTCCAGCATCCATGAACTCAATTCGAGGCAGTTTCCTTCAGTGGGGACGGGGGAAACCTCGATCCGCGGTTCACCCTGCCGGAGCGCTTCCAGGAAATGTTCCTTGCTGAACTTGAGAATCCGATCGTCCCATTCAACGGCCAAATGAGGGACCTGGCTGGAGATGATCGGAACGAAGGGTGTGGTTTTGACTCCCGGAATTCCACGAAGGGCCTCGGCGATTACCTGAAGCTGCCGCTCCCATTGCTTCCAATCGGCCTGATGATCTCTTTTCAAGTAGAGTTCCAGGGCCTTCCAAAGACCGACGATCTCCTCCTTGCCGACCTTGGACACCCGGCCGATGCGATCGGGATTGGGGGATGCGTTCAGAAAGGCGGCTCTGATCAAGTCCTTGCGGCCCAACAGCAGACCGGAGGATTGCGGGCCCCGGATCCCCTTGCCTCCGCTGATAGCCACCAGGTCGAATCCCAGCGCGATCAGGTCGGTGAGGTTTTCCGCCGGCGGAATGTCAGCCGCGGCATCGATCAGACAGGGCACGCCGGCATTCCCGGCAATTTCAACAAACTCCTCTCGTTGGATCCGCCCCCGGTGCTGGGCCATGTTCAGAAAAAAAAGCATGGCCGTCTTGGAACCGATAGCGGCCTCCAGTTCTTGCCGGCCCTCGACCTGAATCAACCGGACTCCAACGTTGCGAACGGCGTGATCGTATTCCACCCGGTGGGACTTCTGCAGGACGACTTCGTTCTTCATTCCCCGTGTATCCGGCAGACGGTTCATCTTTTCCTCGTCACATCCGGTCACGCAGGCGGCGGTCCCCAGGGTCAGCGCCGAGGCGCAGCCGCAAGTCACCAACGCCGCCTCGGCGCCCAGCCAGCCGGCAATCTGCCGGCCGGCAGCTTCCTGCAGTTCCTGGATGGAGACGTATCGCCCGGAGGCCTCCTCCATGGCCCGAATCACCTGGGGAGCCATGAGGGAGCCGCCGTAGCGGGTATAGCTGCCTCCCGCGTTGATGAAGGGACGCAGGCCCAGTCGTTGGTATATGGGGACTTGCCTGGTTGGTGAGCCGGATTGAGCCACGATTCTCCCGAACCCTTGCGCCGAAACATTCCTTGCCGCTCAAACGCGACTTGAAAGTAGCACAGTTTCCGTTGGGCCACCAAGCCGAGGGGCGGGAACTCCGAATGATCGAGGATGGGAGTGGTTCCTGTGGAGGGATTGCCGGAGTGAACTGTCAGATCCGGGAATTGATTGGTGAGGGCTGCTCGGGGTAATCGGACTCTTGCCGATGGGACGAATCGAGGGCGGGGACACCGGATATTCGGGCGCCCCACCCTCCGCCTGAGCCGGTCCAGGCTCAGGACTTCTGCACGACCAGCTTGTTGGTCACCGAGAACACCCCCGGAACCCCCGAAGCCTTCATAAAGGCGAAGTGCTTGTCCGACTCACTGATGACCGTGCCGACCAGGGTGACATCCCCCTTGTTCACGATGATGCCGATGGCATCGTATTCGCCCAGGCTGTAGGGGAAAAGGCGGCTGTCCCGGTTATAGAGGGCACGGTAGACCGCCAGTCGTATCTGGTCGTCATTGGGAGAGTTGGGCAGCACCTCGATGTCGTTCACGACGGTGGAGACTCCCTCGATGGCTTGAACGACTCTTCCCGCCGAATTCTTCAGGCTTGGGCTGGTGACCTGGCCAAACAACCGGACCTCGTCGCCATCGAGCTGAAAGGCGAGGTGGTCGAAGACGCTGAAATAGGGGATCATCACCAGCTCGTGCCGGATTTTGCCCTCCAGCGGCCTCTGGTCCTGGACCCCGTGACTCTCAACTTCGGTTTTGGCCGGTACCAGGTCGCCGGCCCAGGACGCCGGCGGCAGGCTCAACAGCGCCGCCACCAGAAAAGTCGTGACCTTCTGTTTCGTTTTCATCGTTCCGGTCCTCCTTGTCCAATTTCGGCCCGGATTCAGACCAAGGGTTGAATCGCTCAGGGCCCGTTTGCTTGGGCACTCGAGCGGTTGACCCGCCGCCCGGTGCAATTGACATTTCTATAGACGCAAGTCGGGGCGAAAGCGATGTAAAGAGTCGGTCAATCCCGTGTAAAGTTTTGTGATCGAGTTGGCGAAAGGCTGCGACGCCGGCATGTGGCGGTATAGGGTCGCAACGGCAATTTCGGCGAAACCGGGCAGGAAGATCGGTCGTTCTACCTTCAGATGTCCGAGAATTCCCCACCAGCCTGCAGAACAACGAACGATTTCCCCTTCAGGCAAAGGAGCTTCCCCGTGTGCCGAAAACCGTTAATTCAGATGATGGCGGCCGTTTCCATATTCCTGTTGTCGTCCGACCTTCGCGCCGAATGGACTCGCTTCAGAGGGCCGAACGGTGACGGTGTCAGCACTGAAAAGCACTCCCTCCCCACCCACTGGAGCGGGACCCGTAACCTCCAATGGAAGATTCCGCTGCCCGGCCCGGGTTCCTCCAGCCCCATCGTGGTCGGCGACAAGATCCTTGTGACCTACTGGTCGGGATACGGAATGGATCGCAGAGACCCCGGCGACATGAAACAACTGCGGCGTCACCTGATCTGCATGGACCGCCATACCGGCAAGACCCTCTGGTCGGTAGCCATTGCGGCCCGCCTGCCGGAAACCGGCTACAGCAGAAGGATTAGTGAACACGGTTATGCCTCGCATACACCGGTTTCCGACGGGGAGCACGTCTATGTCTTCTTCGGCAAGAGCGGAGTGTTTTGCTTCGACATGGAAGGAAAGCAGGTCTGGCAGAGGCACGTCGGCATGGAATCGGATCCCGAAGGGCGCGGATCCGCTTCCAGCCCCATCCTCTACAAGGATCTGGTCATCGTTACGGCCGGCGCCGAAAGCGAAGCCCTGGTAGCCTTGAACCGGAAGACGGGGGAAGAGGTCTGGAGACAGGAGGCGGCAGGATTGAACGCCACCTGGAGCACTCCCGCGCTGGCTCAGGCCAGCCCGAACCGGACAGACCTGGTGATCGCAGTCCCCAGCGAGATCTGGGGCCTCAACCCGAACACCGGCAGACTGCGTTGGTATTCCTCGGGGCGGTCATCCGGAAACGCCAATTCCAGCGCGATTTCCCACGACGGCATCGTCTATGCCGTCGAATCCGGCGCAAGGGGAGCCGGCGGGATAGCCGTCCGGGCGGGAGGAAAGGGTGACGTCACCGGGTCTCGCGTGGTCTGGTCTGCCCGTCATGCCAACCGGACGGCCACACCCATCCTCTACCAGGGTCGACTCTACACATTCTCGAGCCGGATCGTCACCTGCATCGACGCCGCAACCGGCAACGAGATCTTCAAGGCCCGCCTGAGCGCGGACGGCGCTGATCCTGCAACTCGGGGCAACTCCAGAAGAGGTGATTTTGGGAGTGACTACGCATCTCCTGTCATCGGCGACAGCAAAATTTATTTCGTGACGCGCTCCGGACAGGTCTTCGTGCTCGAGGCCGGCGAGCGATTCGAACTCCTAGCCGTCAATCACATGGGCGACGAAGGCGAGGACTTCAGCGCCACGCCGGCCATCAGCAAGGGTCGCCTATACCTGCGTTCCAACCGCAATCTCTACTGCCTCACACTCAAGGAGGACCAGGGTAGTTCCGCCGGGCTACAGGCTGAAGCCGCCGCTGCTCCGGAGGTCAGGGAAACTCCTTCAGCTTCGCAAGCGTCGCCCGGCCCGGGTCGATTCGACGGCCAGCGACGGCGTCGGGGCCGCGGCGGATTCGATCCTGCCTGGATCTTTCAGCGTCGCGATGCCAATGGCGACGGCAAGCTCAGCGGCGAAGAGATCCCGGACCGAATGCGCGGCAACCTGGGAAGGATGGATACGGACGGGGACGGCGCGGTGACGCTGGCCGAGTTCCGAGAGGCATTCAGTCAAATGCGCAGGAGCGGCCGCGGCCGTCCGCCCGGCCGGGAAGGCGGGAGATTCGGCGGCCGGGATCGACGCCAGGGACGTCCCGATCGGCCCCAGCGTCCGGAAAGTGAAAGTTGACCGCGACGCGGTCCCGGCCAGGGCCGCCAGACCGGCGGTACGGCTTGTCTGAAACAAAAAAAGAGTTATCCACGAAGACACACGAAGGACTACGAA
>JAPPFQ010000753.1:3366-5103 GCA_028875135.1 Acidobacteriota bacterium | reverse complement strand
CGGTCCGGGACAACCCAGCCATCGGGCTGAGCCTGACCGGCTATTACGCCGGGGTCATGATTATTTTCCTGGGCGCCTCCACCGGAACCGAGGGCGACTTGCTGAATCTCGACCGGCTTCTTCCCGAACTGGGGGTGGTGGCCGCCTACGCCCTGGGCGGAATCGTCCTGCTGAATCTTGGCAGAAAACTGGTGGACAAGCTGGTGCTGCGCCACTTCAGCATTTACAAGGAACTGGTCCAGGACAGGAACGTGGGGACTGGAGCCGTGTTGTTCGGGACCTATATCGCTACCGCTCTCATTCTGGCAGGAGCGATCTACGGTGAAATTCCCCCCGAATCCGCCTTTGCCGGAGCCTGGACCGGCCCCGTCACCGCCCTCTGCTACTTCGTTGCGGGCCAGGTGACGCTTATCCTCTTTTCCTTCTTCTATCAGTGGATCACCCGCTACGACATTCACGCCGAGATCGAGAAGGACAATCCGGCGGCGGGAGTGGCATTCGGCGGCAACATGGTCGCCCTGGGCATCCTGCTGCTCAAGGCAAGCGCCCACCACTTCGAATCCTTCAGCGACAGTCTCACCGAATACGCCAGCCTGGCCATCATCGGCTTTGTGGCCCTGTTCCTTTTGCGTCGCCTGGTCGACCATGTGCTGCTTCCCGGAACCCGCATCGCCCACGAGATTGCGGTCGACAGAAACCTGGGAGCCGCCTTGATCGAGGCGGTGGTGGCTATCGGCATGGCGTCCATCCTGTTTTTCATGCTGTAACCCGCATCGCCGCCGGTGGCCCGGTGAGACACACGGTTCAAGGACCGTCGTCCCATGAATCGATTCCGACATGCCCGGAAGGTGCTGGCGGCGTCCATGTTCGTCATGGGGGCCTGCGGGATTGCCTACGAGTACACCCTTGGGGCGCTGGGCAACAACCTGATGGGTTCCTCCCACGAGCAGATCTTCGTGGTCATCGGGTTGATGATGTTTGCCATGGGCCTGGGAGCCACCCTGCAGAAGAACATCAGCGGCAACCTGGTGGACAAGTTCCTGCTGGTCGAGATCCTGCTGGGGCTGACGGGAGGAATCAGCGCCCTGGTCATCTACCTGGCCTACGTCTACTCCACCAGCTACATGCTGCTGCTGTGGGGATTCTCGCTGGGGATCGGCATCCTCATCGGCCTCGAAATCCCCCTGCTCATCCGCATCAACCGCGAGTATTCGGCCAGTCTCAAGACCAACCTGTCCGAGATCCTGAGCATGGATTACGTGGGCGCGCTGGTGGGAGCCCTGCTGTTCACCTTCGTCCTCTTCGCCAACCTGTCGGTCAACCAGATCGCCGTGGTCCTGGGATGCGCCAACCTGCTGCTGGCCCTGCTGGGGCTGGCCTACTTCCGCCCCCTGCTGCGCCACTTCAGGAAGCTCCTGCTGCTCTCCTGCGCCGGTGCGGCGCTGCTGGGCTGCCTGCTGGCCCTGTCGGAGGACTGGCGGGTTTCGCTGGAGCAGCGGACCTACAGCGATCCCATCATCTACAGCCATACCTCCAGGTACCAGCACATCGTCATGACCCGCAGGAACGACCGGCTCAGCCTCTTCATCAACGGCCACCTGCAGTTCAATTCACGGGACGAGAGGATTTACCACGAAATGCTGGTCCACGTTCCCTTTGCGGTGGCTTCCACCCGTGCCAGAGTGCTGATTCTCGGGGGAGGCGACGGCCTGGCGCTCAGGGAGGTGCTGAAATACG
>JAPPFQ010000753.1:0-3356 GCA_028875135.1 Acidobacteriota bacterium | reverse complement strand
AATACGAGGCGGTGCGGCGGGTGGACCTTGTGGAAATCGATCCGGCCATGACCGACCTGGCCGCCACCCATCCCGACCTGGTTCGACTCAACGGGGGAGCCCTGCTGGATGACCGTGTCACCCTGCGTCCGGCCCTGGGTGTCTCCGAGGGAGAGATACGGACCGTCTCCCGTCCCAGCAAGCTGGCCCCCTCCCTGCTCAGCGACACCGTCTATCCCCAGGCCAGGGTCCGGGTTTACAACCTGGACGCCGACCTCTTCGTTCGCAGCCTGCAGGGCCCCTACGACCTGGTGATCATCGACTTTCCCGATCCGAAATCGGTGGGCACCGCCAAGCTCTACTCCCTGGATTTCTATCGCAGGCTGGCCCGCCAACTCGGCCCCGGCGGCCTGGTGGCGGCGCAGTCCACCTCGCCCTACCACTCCCGGGAGATGTTCCTGTGCATCGGGAAAACGCTGCGGGCCGCCGGCTTCCGGGCCCTGCCCTACCGCCAGAACGTCCCCAGCTTCGGGGAGTGGGGGTGGCACCTGGCCTGGCTGCACGAAACCGGCGAGTCGGACATGAAGGAAAATCTGGAGACTCTGACATCCATCGGGGTCCCGACCGGCTATCTCACCACGGCACTGGTGTCCAACGCCACCGCCTTCGGCAAGCGCTGGCTGGACGACGCCCATATCGAAATCAACACCAAGTTTCGTCCCACCATTCTCCAATACCACCGGCAGTCCTGGAGAAACTGAGATCCTCTGAAGGACTACCTGCAATGGCAAAAAGAGTTATCCACGAAGGAACACGAAGGACGACGAAGGGCCACTAAGGGGTTGGAAAAGGCTCAAGAGGTGTCTGCCAAGGGTTGGGAAGGACCAGGACAAACTCCCTGACCAGCAGAATTTTCGTCGACCAGGGTGCAGCCCTCCGTCGAGCCGGTGGGGGGGAGGCCATGTGAGTAGCGGGAATTATTAACATGGATGGACAAGATTTACAGGATGGTCTTTGGGAGTTCCGAGTCCCATAATCCGGGGCATCATTTGAATGAGTTATTAACATCGATGCACAGGATGCACAGGATTTTTTAGGGAGATTCTTGGGAATCCTGTGTCCTGTAATCGGGGGCATCTGCAGGCCCGCAACGAATCAGCGCGGCGCCGACTTGTGGTGCCGGAACCCTACGTCCTGTTCATCCTGTGCATCCTGTGCATCGATGTTCAAAATGGAACAAATCGATTGGACTCTTGGTGTCAATTCGTGTTCATTCGTGGTTCGTCCCGCCCCTTCGTGAATTTCACTTGTGCACCACTCTTAAACGGCTTCCAGTCAAGGCGAGCAACCGCCCCGGACAGGACGGAGGCTCGGCCAAACAGTTGACTCCGCCTGTAAGGTTCTGGAGAATCGACCCTTTGGCGAGCGTTTCCTGCCTGGAGAGCCAAGGATGACCACCGGCGACAGCCTTCCGTCCCCAGACGCCACCGGCAAAGCGGCCTCCCGCCGCCGCAACCTGGCCCTGTTCGTGCTCGGCCTGGTGTCCCTGCCCTCCTGCCAGGCCATGCTTCTGGTCTATGGGACCCGCATCAGGGAATACTTCGCCATCAACGCCGAGCAGTTCGGGACGCTGTTCGGCAGTCGCGGCCTGGGCCGCATACCGGCCCTGCTGACCATTGGCCCGCTGCTGGCTCGTCTGGGGGTCCGGCGGGTGACGGAACTGGCAACGGTGGGAGCCGGAGTTGCCTTCCTGATCCTGGGCGTCGGAGGAACTCTGCCGGCCTTCCGGGTATCCATGCCGGCCATGGGCTTTTTTCTGGGGCTCTCCGGCATTGCCATCCCGGCATTCCTGATCTCGCTCTTCCCGGATCGCAAGCGGCGCATCTTCTCCCTCATGCTGGTGGCGTCGGCGGCGCCTTCGATCCTGACTCCGCTGCTGGCCAACGAGTTGTTGAATTGGTCGGACGGGCGCGGGGATGCCGCTTTCGCCACCATTTTCCAGTCCCCGTTCGTTATCTGCGGAGGGGCGCTCCTGCTGGGTGGCCTATTGCTGAGCCTGGCCAAACTGAAGGGGTCCCGGGCCGAGCTGGAAAAACCGCACGGCATCCGGGTCAGCCAATTGCTGCGTCTTCGTTCCCTGGCCATCGTGCTGATGCTGTCCCTGCACGCCGCCGCCGACACCACCCTATACACTTTCCTGCCCATGTTCATGGCCAGCCAGTTCACACGGCTTCCCCTGCCGCCGGCCACGGCGGTTGCCGGACACGGCCTGGCCTACGTCGCCACCCGGACCCTGCTGTCCTTCTGGCCCGAGGGGAAGTGGCACCGGGGCATCCTGTGCCTGGCGGGACCGCTCGGGGGAACCACCATCATCCTGACCCTCTGGTTCGGGCCGGCCGTCTCGGTGCCCATCCTCTATACCCTGGCCAGCATGATGTTTGCCGCCGAGTACCCGGTTCTGGTCAGCGAAGTCTCCTCGGAGTCCATGGCGGAATTCGGCTCCATCGTGGCCGGCGGCATGCTGGTCAGCGAGTTGATCGGCTTCGCTCTTCTCAAGGGAACCGGCAGGCTGGCCGACCTTACCGGCGATTTCCGGCTGGCGCTGAGCGTGGCAGCCTGCGGCTTCCTGGCTTTCGGCCTGATCGCAGCCGTCACCGGGCTGGGAAAACGGACCCGAGCCGCGCAACACTCCAGCTCATAGGGGGGATTCATCTCAGACCAGCAAGCATTAGAAAGAGTTATCCACGAAGACACACGAAGGACGACTGATTTGTGTTCATTCGTGTCCATTTGTGGTTCGTCTTTCCCTTTCGTGGATATCTTTTTTCCCACTTATCGTCTTGTGGACGACGACTCCCTGGGGCAGACCACTCCACCAAACCAGGCCGTCACCAGGAAGCAGGCCATCGGCACCGCGTAGGCAATCCGGATGCTGCCGGTCATGTCGGAGACCTGGCCTTGCAGGGCCGTCAGGACGGCTCCGCCCAGGATGGCCATGATCAGCCCGGCACCACCGATCTTGGTGTCGCGACCGAGCCCCTGCACCGACAGGCCGAAAATTGTGGGAAACATCAGGGACATGCATCCCGATATCCCTACCAGGGAATAAACCCCGACCGGTCCTCCCGCCAGTATCACCCCCAGAGTGCAGCCCATGGCGATCAGGGACATGAGGCACAGCAAGGCTCCCGGACTCAGGAAGCGCATCAGCCAGGTGTTGATGAACCGGGAGACGGTGAAGAGAATCAGCGCCGCCAGGTAGTAGCTGGCCGCCTGGTCCTCGTTCAGCCCCAATTCCTGCATCACGTAGCGAATGGTGAAGGACCACACCCCGATCTGGGCGCCCACGTAGAAGAACTGGGCCGTCACGCCCCAGC
>JAPPFQ010000519.1 GCA_028875135.1 Acidobacteriota bacterium | reverse complement strand
CGGCAAGGTTGCCACCAGCGGCGAGTTCACGGTGCTGCCGTTGCAGCCCAGCCGAAACCGCCCTCAGCCTAAATTTTCCTACCTCAATCTGAGCCGGCACCCGGAAGCTTCCCGGTTGGAGTACCGGGTGGACGAAGACGAGCACAGAACCCCCGACGACTCCATCGCCAGAGTCCCCCTGCCCTTCAAGTTCGTCCTGTTCACCAGGGCGTTTCCCGAAGGGAGTCCGGTCAACATTTCCACCAATGGCTGGATCTCGCTGACGCCTTCGGTGGGGGGGACGGCCGAATGGGAGAATGGCCGGCTTCCCGGACACCAGGTGCCCCGTCCGGACCGTTCCGTCGGCCACATGCCGGCCAACCTGATCGCCCCCTTCTTTCACGACCTGGTAGTCGGAGAGACCGACAGCGGGGTCTACACCCGGGTGCTGGGGGAGGCTCCCAACCGCCGCCTGATTGTGGAATGGAGGAACTTCAGCACCTATGACGATGAGGAAGACCCACGACCGGATTATGCGACACGGCTGACCTTTCAGGCGGTGCTTTACGAAGGGAGCAACGACATCGCCTTTCTCTACCGGACCCTGCAAGGGCCGTTGACCCAGGGCGACAGCGCTACCATCGGTCTTCAGAACGACCGACGGGATCAGGCCATCCAGTTCGGTTTCAACCGGCCTCGCCTGTCCGAGGGCAGAAGCCTGTTCTTTCGATTCAATCCCGGGGACGGCAGCTATGCCTTCGAGCACTTTCTGCCACTGGTCACCGACACCGAGGAATTCCGCACCAACCTGGGGCTCACTGCCGACCTCCTCTCGGGGGCCACGGTTCGGCTGACACTGTTCGACCCCACCGGCCAGCCCCTGGGCTCCCGGACCGAAAGCGTTCCCTGGAGAGGATTGATCCAGCTCAACCACCTGGTCCGCCGCCTGCTCGGCGCCGGGTCCAGTAAGCCCTCCAACATTACCGGTTCCGTCCTGGTTGCTTCCGACCAGATGGTGTTCCCCTACGTCACTCAGATCGACAACCGGTCCAGCGACCCCAGCCTGGATCTTGGAGCCATGTCGGGCGGCACCCGGTTGGGGATTCTTTCAACAACTTCGGTGAACCAGTTTCGTTCTTCCCTGGCCGTTCTCAATGTCGGTGACGCCACGGCCGAAGTTACGCTGCTGCAGCGAGACTCGCGCGGAAGGCTGCTCCACCGCCAGGAGGTCACGATTCCCTCGCGGGGATTGTTCCAAAGCCGGGACCTGCATGCCGACTTCGGGATCGCCAAGGTCTCCGGTCCTCTGGAGATCCTGTCGACCAACGGGGTGCCGCTGATCGCCACTTCCCGCGTGTATGCTCTCGATTCCGGTACCAGCGGGTTCTTCCGCGGACTGGACCTGGAGCATGCTTCCAGTCTAGCGGTCATTCCCATCAGTCGTGAGAACGCGGAATTTCGCAGTAACCTGGGGATCGCCAATCTCACCGAGGATCCAACCAGAGTGCAGGTCCAACTGTTCGATTCCGCGGGGACGCGCCTCGGGATGACCAGTGAGCAGGTGCCGCCGTTCGGCCTGGTCCAGTTGAACCGGGTCAACCGGCGACTCTCCGGTTCAGGCGAGGGGGGCGACATCCTGGGCTGGATCCGGCTGAGCGCCGACCGCCCCATAGCCGGATTCGTGTCACAGATCAACAACCAGAGCAGCGATCCGGGATTCGCACGGTCGGACATTCTGTCCTCCACCAGACTGCTGATACCCTCGGCCACCAACGTCAACCAGTTTCGATCCACGATCACCGTCGTCAACGCGGGAAACGGGGAAGAGGCCCGCGTTCGGGTTCGGGTCCGAAACCGCCAAGGGCAAATCATCGGCGAGAGCCGGAGCCGGACTTTGCCCCCCAACGGAATCTTCCATCTGGACGATCTTCTGGGCAGCCTGAACGTGCCCAGCAATTTTGGTCCGGTGGAAGTCGAGTCCATGAATGGCGTGCCCCTGCTGGCGGTATCTCGGGTCTATAGCATCCGCGATGATACCGGGGGGTTTTTCCTGGCGCAGCCGTACTAGTGGTCAGTGGTCAGTGACTAGTGGTTAGTTATGTTATCGATACGTAAGGCATGTCTTTGAACTCGGCGCCGCCCTTCAAGAAGTGCAACCAGGTTGTCGGGAGCTTGCCTCTTGCCAAACTGCTCTAGTAAAAACTAACCACTAACCACTAACCACTGACAACTAACCACTGTTTTTTTAACGGTGTGTTCCGGACAAGAGGGACTGAAATGACTGATCGGAACTTTTATTCCTTGACCGACAAGGTGGCTATCGTCACCGGCGCCGCTCACGGCATTGGCGCCGCTATCCCGTTGTGTTTTCTGACGGCGGGCGCCCGTGTGTTCTTGGCCTAATTTGACGCCGAATGGGCGCGGCATTGCGCCGGCCATCTGTAGGGGTCGGGAGAGCGCAGCCTGGTGGCGCCGGTGGACCTGACCCAGGCCCGCCAGGTAGCCGGCCTGGTTGATACTGTCCTCGACCGGTTCGGCACGGTGGATATCCTGGTGAACAACGCCGGCATTGCCGGCCCCACCAAGCCACTGGCGGAGGTAACGGATGAAGAGTGGGACCAGGTGATGGCCGTTAACCTCACGGGGGTCTTTCTCTGCTGCAGGGCGGTGCTGCCCACCATGCTGAAGAACCAGTCCGGCCGGATCGTCAACGTGGCCTCCATCGCCGGCAAGGAGGGGAATCCTACCCTGGCGCCTTACTCGGCCACCAAAGCCGGAGTGATCTGCCTGACCAAGGCCCTGGCCAAGGAAGTGTGCCAGCAGGGCGTCTACGTGAATTGCGTGACTCCGGCGGTGATCGATACACCCATTCTGCGCCAGGTGGGGCAGGAGACCATCGACTACATGATCAGCAAGATTCCCATGGGACGCGTCGGGAAGCCCCAGGAGGTAGCGGCCCTCATCCACTTCCTGGCCAGCGACGACTGCAGTTTTACCAACGGCGCCTGCGTGGACATCAGCGGTGCGCGAGCCACCTATTGAATTCGGGTCCGGCGTCGTGGCCGGGCGGGGAAAGCTTATGAACCAGGCACCCTTCATTTCCAGGAAGCTGAGCGATTCAGAGTTGAGGCAGTTTGCCGCCGAGGGCTACCTGGTCTGTGGCGCTACCCTGTCGCCGCGCGGACTGGCACAGATCCGGGAGGAGTGCATGGCCTCCTGGAACAAGGAGAAAGAAGCGTTCGACCCCGACAAGACCTGGTTGGAGAATGCCCTCTTGCCCAATATCCACCATCGGTCGGCCCTGGTGCGGCACTTCTACTTTGACGGACCCCTGGTGGACGTGGCCGAGCAGATCATCGGGCCCAACCTCAAGGCGGCGACCAGCCAACTCACCTTCAAGACCAGGGGCAACCGCATGGTGTTCCCCTGGCACCAGGACAACGGATACGGGGAGCTGGAGCCCTACAATGCACTTTCCTGCCTGACGGCCCTGGACGACACCAGCCTGGAAAACGGCTGCCTCTGGGTCATCCCCGGGAGCAACCGGACCGGACAGCAGGCCCATGCCCAGGGCAAGGCCGCGGCGGAGGCCAGGCACGGGACCGAGTTGATGGCCCGTGCCGAAGAGTCCAAAGCCGTGCCGGTTCCCATGAAGGCCGGGGAGTCGCTGGTGATGAACTGCTGGACGCTGCACAAATCGGGGCCCAACCGCTCGGATCGAGACCGGCGCATCCTGTTCTTCCGATACGCCGATGCCGATGCGGTGGAGGTGTACAACCGGCGCCGGCCGCGGTTGGGGAGACTGCTGAGAGGCCGGACCCGATTCGAGGAGGTGCGCCGGTTCGAGGCAGACCTTTAGATTCATACCGGTAAGCATTGCAAATAAAAGCATTATCCACGAAGGTCCACGAAGGATTACGAAGGGCCACCAAGGCGGTGGAGAAGGCTCGACAGGGATCTGCCAAGGGTGGGGGAACGCCAAAGGAGGTCATGACTTGACGGAATCTCGATTCAACGAACCCAGGGTGGCCATCAATCGGGTCTACACCCGGATGGGGGACTCCGGGAATACCAGGCTGGCTGGAGGACAAAGGGTGTCCAAGGGGTCCTTGCGTCTGGAGGCCTACGGCACCGTGGATGAGCTCAACGGGTTTGTTGGAATGGCCTGCCACACGGCTCGAGAGCAAGTGGATCGACACCCGGAGTTGCAGGCGATGGTGACCTGCCTGGTCCGTGTGCAGCACGAGCTCTTCAACCTGGGGGCAACGCTTGCCACCTTGCCCGAGGACATACATCCCCGTCAACCGCAGGTGACGGAGAAGGACATCCAGCGGCTGGAGCAGGAAATCGACCGTGCCAACCAGGAACTGGAGCCCTTGCGCTCCTTCGTCCTGCCTGGTGGCAGTCGACTCAACCTGGAGCTTCATCTCTGCCGCACCATCTGCCGGCGCGCCGAGCGGCACTGTGTCCGGCTGGGCGAGGAGGAGAACGTCCCCGCGGCGGCCGTTCAATATCTCAACCGGCTGGGAGACGCGCTCTTCGTCTGGAGCCGTTGGGCCAGCCACCTGACGGGCACTCCGGAAACCCTGTGGGATCCCAATCTGGCGGGCTAAGCGGCGACCAAGCGGGCGGCAGCTTCCGCCACCAGGATGCCCATATCGGCAGTGGTCAGGCTTCCTCCCAGATCGACGGTTCTGTTCCGTGGCGGAGCCAGCACCTCGGTCACTGCCTTTGTGATGGCTGAGGCGGCCCGCCGGGTTTCGGGGTGTCCCAGCCAATCCAGCATCATGGCCGTGGAGAGAAGGGTGGCCAGCGGGTTGGCCAGCCCGCTGCCCGCGATGTCGGGGGCTGAGCCGTGGGCGGGTTGGAACACGGCGAAGTCGTCTCCAACGTCGGCGGAGGGAGCCATGCCCATCCCTCCCACCAGCCCCGCCGCAAGGTCGGAAAGGATGTCTCCGAACATGTTTTCCGTAACCAGCACGTCGAAGTCTGCCGGCCGCTCGATCAGATGGAGGCTGGCGGCGTCCACGTAGAGCGTTTCGGTTTCAACCTCCGGAAACTCCCCGCTGATCTCTTGAAAAATACCCCGGAAGTAGGCCATGGAAGGAAGGATGTTGGCCTTGTCGACCAGCGTGAGTCGTTTCCTGCGC
>JAPPFQ010000338.1 GCA_028875135.1 Acidobacteriota bacterium | reverse complement strand
TGGAGAATGTAGTGGTTCAAAGCTTGCTGCCCAGCGGACTGGAGGTTGAGAATCCCCGGCTCGATACTTCAGAAAAACTTCCCTGGATGAGTGGCGAGACCCTGAAACTCGCTCACCAGGATATTCGGGACGACCGGATACTGGTGTTTACCGATCTCCCTCCAAATCAGTGGCAGACAATCTATTCACTGCTCCGAGCGGTTACGCCTGGGAGGTTTCGTTTACCGCCCGTCCAGGCCGAAGCCATGTACGACGAAGCGCTCCGTGCGACCGGCCAGCGGGGAACCATTGGCATCGAGGTGCCACGGTGAGGTCATTCCTGCGATTGCTGCCGAAAGCGAGAAGCAAGCGGCTTGGAGTTGCGGTCTGTCTTCTGGCGCCACTGCTGGCTCTTAGCGGTTTCCTGGTGCTGGATGCCGTCTTTCCGTTTCCCGTTCACGGTTTGAAGAGTCCGGCCTCGGTAATGGTTCGGGACCGAAACGGAAAAGTCTTGCGGCCCTTTCTGGCTCGGGATGAGCAGTGGCGATTCCCGGTGTCAACCGCGGACGTTTCTCCCGAACTGGTCCGGATGATCATCACTGCGGAGGACCGCTGGTTCTACTGGCACGTGGGAATCAACCCGGTGTCCGTTGTGAGGGCGGCCTGGAGCAATTGGAAAAGCGGTCGAATCGTGTCCGGTGCATCGACCATCCCGATGCAGATTGCACGGTTGGCGGAGCCGAAACCCAGATCCCTCCGGTCCAAACTGCAGGAGGCGTTCCGGGCGCTGCAACTGGAGTGGTACTACAGCAAAGAGGAATTGCTCGAAATCTACTTGAACCTGCTCCCTATGGGGAGCAATCGACAGGGGGTTGGCGCCGGCGCCTTCTTCTACTTCGGTAAGCACCCGTCCCGTCTTTCCCTGGGAGAATCCGCCCTCCTGGCGATCATTCCTCGCTCTCCCGCCAGGTACGACCCGACTCGCAACCCCTCGGTTGCGCTCGAAATACGGAATGGAGTTCTTCGCCAGATGGGAGCCCAAGGCACTTTTACCCGCAAGGCGACTGCGGATGCATTGCGCCAATCGGTTCCCGCTCGACTCCACAGACCTTCCTTTCACGCTCCCCACTTCGGCGATTACGCGGTGCGTCGTCTGCAAGGCGAGTCGGAGCTATCGACTACTCTGGACTGGAAACTCCAGCAGATCGCGGAACGGCAGGTTGCATCACGCATGCCGGGATTGAGACGGCAGGGGATCGAGAATGCTTCCGTGGTTGTGATTGAGAACGGCACCAGAGCCCTGAGAGTCATGGTGGGTTCCGCGGGATTTTTCGAGGACCGTTATGAGGGGCAAGTGAACGGAGCCACTGCCAGGCGATCCCCGGGCTCTACCCTCAAGCCGTTTCTCTATGCTGTTGCTTTCGACCAGGGTCGAATCCTGCCGAAATCCTATCTGTTGGACATTCCAACCGATTTCTCGGGGTATGTAGCCGAGAACTACGATGGTGAATATCGGGGGCGAGTCACGGCAGCCGAAGCATTGATCGAGTCCTTGAATGCCCCGGCGGTCCGGTTGCTGGCGGAAGTGAGTTTGGAACATTTTGTTCGGCTGCTCAAGCGGGGCGGACTCTCGACCCTGGATCGCCCCCCGGCCGATTACGGGCTATCGCTCGTGTTGGGGAGTTGTGAGGTCAGCCTCTTGGAGTTGACCAACTTCTATGCAAGTCTTCGGGATGGTGGAATTCATCGTCCTGTTCGACTTGTGGCTGGGGACAAGAAGAGCGAAAGGCGCCTGTTTTCCGAGGAGGCTGCCTATCTCGTAACACGGATTTTAACCAAGGTCAGCCGTCCCGATTTGCCGAGAGCATGGGATCTGGCCCGCGGCGTCCCGGCGGTCGCTTGGAAAACGGGAACCTCTTACGGGCATCGAGACGCCTGGGCGGTTGGCTTTTCCAATCACATGACCATCGGGGTGTGGGTAGGTAATTTTGATGGCAGGGGGGTCAAGGGAATTTCAGGCGCCGAGCATGCCGGACCTCTTCTCTTCGACATGTTCCGGGCGATGGAGCCGGAAGGGGCCCGTTTTGACCGGCCAGTGGGGCTGAAGATCCAGGAGTTGGAGCTCTGTTTTCTCAGTCATCAGTTGCCCGGTCCTTTTTGTGGAGAACGGATTTCCGCCAGCCATCTTCCCGGGCGATCCAAGCTGTCGCCGTGCAGGTACCACCAGCAGGTGTTCGTTGACTCCGATACGGGACACCTGGTGACGGGAGACTGCATGAAGGGACGTTCGATTCTCCCCCGCTTGCTGACGGTCTATCCCGCCGAGTTGCTGGCTTGGTGGCGAGCTGAGAATCAAGCCCTGCCGGAAATGCCAGCGTTAAATCCGGAGTGTTCCGGCGTTCCTTCTCGGCAGCGACCCAGAATCGTGTCTCCCATGCCCGAGACGCCCTATCTGCTTCGCCCCGATGCGCCCGCCGAGTATCAAAAAGTTCCATTGATTGCACAGGTTGGGGTCCACTCCAAGAAGCTGTACTGGTATCAGAACGGCCTGCTTATCGGTGCTCCCGACGCGGGGGAACATTTGTTTGTGTCCCTCCGACCGGGCAGGCACCGTCTGGTCGTGGTGGACAACCTTGGGCTGTCCGATTCCGTTACTTATCGAGTGAAGTTCCCCTGGGATTCCTTGTCTCGGTGAGTTTTTTGGGGAATAGTCTTACTCGTAATGGGTCCATAGCCTGAGTATCTTTACCGATCTTTCCTCCTCAAGGACTTGATAAACCAGTCGGTGTCGGATGTTGATTCGTCTGGAGTATGCACCGGCCAGATCCCCCACCAGCTTTTCGTAGGGCGGTGGCTTCTGAAAGGGGTCCTGCCGAATGATGTCGAGTAGTGCCATGGTTTTATTCTTTAATCCGGAAGCAGCCAGCTTTTTCGCATCTTTCCTTGCCTGCCGGGTGAAATAGAGCTCCCAAGTCACCAGTCCAGTTCCCTTTCGCAATTGTCCAGACTGGATTCCATGCCTTCTCGTATGGACTCGCGCATTCCCGGGATCGAAAGCAGATAGAGCGTTTCGTTGATTGCGTTCCAGTCTTCTTCGGCAATGAGGACCGCGTTGCCGCGTCTTCCCGTAATCACAACCGGGCTGTGGGATTGGGCTGCCTCGTCAATCAGTTTGTAAAGTTTGGAACGAGCTTCCGTCGCGTTCAATGTGGTCACGGGTCACCTCCGTGATTGTTAGCGTACGTCTTAGCGTACGCTAAGTCAAACGATCTTCCCTGTTGCCTTGATCGATTTTTGGTTGCTCAACTCGTGCGGCTCGCTCGATGCCGATGTGGGTCCTGCCGGTCCGGAAGACCCGGGCGCCGGCCAATCGGGAACGGTGCAGCAGCTTCTCAAGCTCGGCTCGGGTATAGGCGGCGCGCAAGGAGTCCTGGTAGAGCTGTCTCATCACCCCGGAATAGTGGCGGCCGAACCAGCCGGCGTGGAAGCGGAATTCGAGGCGGGACGGTCTTCTCAGATCTCGCAGCAGGATGGCGCCCCCGGGTTTGGTCACTCGGGATACTTCGTTCAACAGCGCCAGGGGGTCGGGCAGGTGGTGCAGCAGGGAATTGCAGAGGACCAAGTCGAAACTTCGCTCGGAAAAGGGCAATGACTTGGCGTCGCCCAGCCGGAAGTCGAGCCGGTCGGCCACTCCGGCTTCCCTGGCGGCGTCGCGGGCCTTCTGCAGCATGGGCTCCGAAAGGTCCACCCCGGTCAGGCGCAGTCCGGGAGTTCTCACGGCCAGCATAATGGGGATGAGTCCGGGGCCCGTGCCGATATCCAGGGCACTGCCCCCGGCAACCCCCAGCCTCAATGCATGGTCCGCAAAGGACCGGTCGATCCGTTCCAGATAGGCTTGAGCGGCCGAAGCCGTGTAAGCTTCGACTCCATCCCGGTCGTCCATGACTTCCGGCTCGGGGATTCGGTCCAAATGGAACCAGGACTGAGTCGGCATGTCGTTCACTCCCCGCGGTCGCAGGGACCTGTCGCTCAGTAGCCGAGCGCCCTCAGGTCTTCCTCGGAAAGACCGAAGTAGTGGCCGATTTCGTGCTTCAGGGTCTTCTCGATCTGACGGCGCAGGTCGGCTTCGCCGTAGCTGACCGCCTCGATGTTCTTCTGGTAGAGAAAAACCTGCTGCGGCAAAGAGGCGCCGGCAAAGACGGATTGGCGGGTCTTCGGGATGCCGCGGAACAGGCCCAGGAGTCGCCCCGGGAATTGCCGTTGCAGTTCCGGCTCGGGGTAGTCCTGGACGATGACGGCAAGATTGTCCAGACGGCCCTTGAAGAATTGGGGCAAGTCTGCCAGGACCTCATCCACGATTTGCGAGAACCGGACCTCGTCCATGCTTGCGCCTTCATCCGGCGGACGGATCTCCTCACTGGCGCGGAGGGTCGTCACTTGCCGTGTTTCTCGTTTTCCCGCAGGAGCTGATCGAGGCGTTTCTTCAAACGCTCCAGATCCGAACGCATTTTGGGAAGGCGGGGGAGGAGAGCCAGAATGCGCTTGAACTCCCTCAGGGGACGGGCGGGTGTTCCCCAATAGACCTGATTGCCCGGCAGGACCTTCCCCGGCAGAACCCCGGCCTGTCCTCCGATGACGGCGCCCTTTTTGACCCGAATGTGTTCGCCGAACCCGGCTTGGCCGGCGATTACCACCTGGTCTTCAATGACGGCGCTGCCGGAGATGCCTGTCTGAGAGGCAATGATCACCGCCGATCCGATCCGGGTGTTGTGGGCAATCTGGACCAGGTTGTCGATCTTGCTGCCCTGGCCGATCCGAGTCATGCCCAGCGAACCGCGATCGACGGTCGTATTGGCGCCGATTTCCACATCGTCCTCAATCACGATCCCGCCGGCTTGCGGAAACTTGATGTGGGAAGTTCCGTCGAACACGTAGCCGAATCCGTCGGCCCCCAAAACCACGCCGGCATGCAGGGTCACCCGGCAACCCAACTCCGTGCCGGGATAGAGGACCACCCGGGGATGGAGTATGGAGTCGCTGCCGATTCGGCAACGTTCTCCCACCACCACGCCCGGGTGCAGAATGCAGCGGTCGCCCACCCGGGCTCCGGCTCCCACCACCACGTGAGGTCCCAGGTCTACCTGCTGTCC
>JAPPFQ010000041.1 GCA_028875135.1 Acidobacteriota bacterium | reverse complement strand
GTTTCAGGTTGTGGTGGATGGCGAGAGTTTCCAGGTGAGCCTGGTCGACCCGCGGCGGGAGGGCCCCTCGGCTTCCGGGAGGACGGAAGCCGCCGGACCCGTGGCCGTTTCGGCCCCCATGCCCGGGAAGGTGGTCAGGATTCTGGCGGCCGAGGGAGAAGAAGTACACCAAGGGCAGGGGTTGGTTGTGGTGGAGGCCATGAAGATGCAGAACGAGCTGACCTCTCCCAAATCGGGCAGGATTCGAGCCGTTCGGGTGGCGGAAGGCCAGGCGGTCAACGCGGGCGAACCGCTGGTGCTGGTGGAGTGATCGGGCCGGCGGTCAGTGTGGGTCAACCCAGGTCGGGCTGTCCCGGAACGATCCTTTCCAATCCGTTCAGGTAGGGTCTGAGGGCAGGGGGTATCGCTACGCTGCCGTCCGCTTGCTGATGGTTTTCGAGCAGGGCCACCCAGGTGCGTCCCACGGCCAGACCCGATCCGTTGAGCGTGTGCACGAATTCCGGCTTGGTCCCGCGTTCCCGCCGGAAACGGATGTTGGCCCGGCGGGCCTGGAAGTCCACGAAGTTGCTGCAGGAAGAAATTTCCCGGTAAGCCTGCTGACCCGGAAGCCAGACCTCCAGGTCGTAGGTCTTGGCCGCTGAAAATCCCAGATCGCCGGTGCAGAGGGTGACCACGCGGTAGTGGAGCTGGAGGCGGCGGAGGATTTCTTCAGCGCTCCGAGTCAGGTTTTCCAGCTCGGCATAGGAGTCCTCGGGCCGGGTGAAGTTGACCAGCTCTACCTTGTTGAACTGGTGCTGGCGGATGAGTCCCCGAGTGTCCTTGCCGTGGGCGCCGGCTTCGCTGCGGAAGCAGGGAGTATAGGCCGTCAGCCGAATGGGCAGTTGGTCCGCCTGCAGGGTTTCCCTGGCATAGATGTTGGTGACAGGCACCTCGGCCGTGGGCACCAGCCAGTAGTCCGTCTCTTCCAACTTGAACAGATCGCCGGAAAACTTGGGGAGTTGACCCGTGCCGGTCATGCTGGCCGAATTGGCCATGAAGGGGGGCAGCACCTCCAGGTAGCCGTGTTCCCGGGTGTGAACGTCCAGCATGAAGTTGATCAAGGCCCGTTCCAGGCGGGCCCCCGCACCCGTGTAAAGGCTGAACCGGGCCCCGGCGATCTTGGCGGCCCGTTCCAGGTCCAGAATGCCCAGGCTGGCGCCCAGGTCCCAGTGGGCAAGGGGTTGGAAGTCGAAGTCGGGCTTTTGGCCGCGGGTCCGGATCTCGACGTTCCCGGAGGCGTCCGCGCCCACCGGGACGCTGTCGTCGGGAAGGTTGGGCAGGGCTAGCTGCAGGCTCTTGAGCTCTTCCTCGCAGGACCGCAGCTTTTCGTCCAACTGCTTGATCCGCAGCGACAATTCCTTCATTTCGGCAATCTTGTCCGACGCGTCCTGCCCAGCCTTCTTCAGGGCGGGGATGGCCTGGTTGTTCCGGTTGCGTCGATGCTTGAGCTGCTCGGTCTCCTGCAGCAACTGCCGTCGTTGACGATCGAAGTCCTCCACTTTCTCCAGAGGCGTCGGGGTGTGGCGCTGGACCAGCTTTCGGCGCACCAATTCGGGGTGATTGCGGATGTAGACCGGATCTAGCATAGGGGGCTCAGTATAGAGGAGGCGTCGAGAGACAGGCAAGGACCGGCCCCGGACTTCCGCTCGGGAAAATCCCAGCCAAAAAATCCTGTCCCTTGGCGGTTTATTGGTTTAGGTGAGAGCGGCGAAGCAAGGGGAGAGCCCAGAGGGAGCACGCGCTACCTTGTGATTCACATCGATAATTCACATCGATGCACAGGATGCACAGGATTTGGTTTTGGAAGTATTCAGTGCCCTGATCCTGGGCATCCGCAAATCCGCACCGGATTGTCGCCCCCGTCGCCTCCCCGTGCAGCAACCTTACCTCCTGTCAATCCTGTGCATCCTGTGCATCGATGTATATTCTTCAATGGGATGGACAGGATATACGGGATGGTCTTGGAAGTCCCTGCAGCTTCGCCCACCCCGGTAGGCGGCGACTCAGGAACCAGGCGCCGAAACGCACTGATTTTCCAGAGGCAGGTCAAAATCGCTGCCTGAACTGCGCAGCGGCGGGTGAGTCGTTTCGCTGTAGCAGGAGGGATCGCTCAGGATGCGGGTTACCAGGTGAGTGTGCAGGGCGTGGCCGGCCTTGTGGGCCACTACGCGAGCCAGCAGCGGCTTGCCGATCAAGGCCAGATCGCCGATGCCGTCCAGCACCTTGTGGCGGACGAATTCATCCTCGAACCTCAAACGGTCGTTCAGGATTCCCCGGTCGGTCAGGACAATGGCGTTGTCCAGCGAGCCTCCCCGAACCAGGCCCATCTGCTTCAGCTGTTCCACTTCCCGGTAGAATCCGAAAGTGCGAGCCGGCGCCACCTCCCGGGAGAACGCCTCCGGCGAGGCCTCGAAGTCGAAGCTCTGGCGACCGATCATGGGATGGTCGAAGTCGATGGAATAGCTGATCTGAAGGCGGTCGGCCGGGTGAACGGCGATGATGCGGTCGCGGTCTCGGATCTCCAGCGATTTTTCCACTCGCAGATAGCGGCGCCGCGCCGGCTGCCGCTTCAACCCGGTCCGGATGATCTTCTCCACAAACTCCAGGGCGCTTCCGTCGAGAATGGGAACTTCCAGGTTGTCGATCGCTATCAGGGCGTTGTCGACTCCGAAGATGTAGAGCGACGAGAGCAGGTGCTCGACGGTGGAAATCAGGACTCCCTGCTTCATCAGCGTGGTGGCATAAGCAACCCTGGCCACGTTTTGCACCACCGCCTCGATCTCGAAGTCGTCCAGATCCACCCGGCGAAAAACCAGTCCGGTGTCGGGAGGAGCCGGCGCGACGCTCACCTGAACGGACTCGCCGGTATGCAGGCCCAGCCCGGAAAACTCGATCGGGGCAGCCAGCGTGTGTTGGGATTCCATGGAGCGGGTTTCTTTCTAACCGGACAGCTACCTCCAAATCGCCAGCAAGTTTCTTGCCAAAGCTGGGAGGTCTGTGTCCAAGTAATTGTAAACCAATGCCTTACAAGCTCGTTCCAGGGATCCACCCCGGACACCCCATGTGACCTGGATGCAACAGCCCAACCCTGTTTCCGTGCTCCATTGCCCACAGTCATTGGTGTTCATTCGTGTCCATTCGTGGTTCGTCGTTTCCCTTCTTGAATTACCCCTCAACCGATAAGTGTTGACTTGCGCCAAGAGAGTCCGCATAATGGCTGATGCTAAACCGGACCAAAAAGGTCCGATTTGGGTGGTCCATGTTAAGACTTTCAAAAAAAACAGACTACGCCCTGATGGCTCTGATCCACCTGGCCCAGAGTTCCGCCCGGGTTGCCTGGAGTGCGCGCGAAATCGCCCGGTCCTACAACATCCCGCCGCACCTGATGGCGAAGGTGCTGCAGAGGATGGCGCAGAGCGGGATCGTGGTTTCGCACCAGGGGACCCGCGGGGGTTACGCCCTGGGTCGGCCTGCCCACCTGATCAATGCAGCCGAGGTGATCGAATCGATCGAAGGGCCCTTCTCCATGACGAGTTGCGTGTCGGAGACGGGCTACTGCCTGCAGTACGAGAAATGCACCATCAAGAGTCCGCTCCAGTTGCTCAGTGACAGCGTGGTGCTGATGCTGAGACGGATGACGGTGGCCCAGATGAGCCTCCACGGCATGGCGTCGCCGAACTCGACCAGGGGAAAAGATCCGGCCCTCAGCCGAGCGGAGCGGGAAGAGAACCCCTTGCAACTGGTGCAGTTGCGAGGAGATCCAGGCGTCTGAGCATCGCCCCTGTCGACCTGCCGTCTTCCGGTCGGCCGGCGAGCGCCCATGACGCTCAAGGAGTCAACATGCCTTCAGCCAACGAAACCATTCAGGAACTGGCCAACCAGGAATACAAGTACGGGTTCGTCACCGACATCGAAGCGGATGCCATTCCCCGCGGGTTGAACGAAGAGGTCATTCGCACCATCTCGGCCAGAAAGAACGAGCCGGCCTTCCTGCTGGACTGGCGGCTGCGGGCCTACAGGCACTGGCTCACCATGAAGGAGCCGGCCTGGCACAATGTCCACTACCCGCCGATCGACTACCAGGACATCATCTACTACGCCGCCCCCAAGAGCGGCAAGGACGGCCCCAAGAGCCTGGACGAGGTCGATCCGGAGCTGCTGAAGACCTACGAAAAGCTGGGGATCTCCCTGCAGGAGCAGGAGCGCCTGAGCGGCGTGGCCGTGGATGCGGTCTTCGACAGCGTTTCGGTGGCCACCACCTTTCGCGAGAAGCTGGCGGAGTTGGGCATCATCTTCTGCTCCTTCTCGGAAGCCGTCCAGAACCACCCGGAGCTGGTGAAGCAGTATCTGGGGTCGGTGGTTCCCTACACCGACAACTTCTTCGCCACCCTCAACTCGGCCGTCTTCAGCGACGGGTCGTTCTGCTACATCCCCAAGGGGGTTCGCTGTCCCATGGAGCTCTCCACCTATTTCCGCATCAACGCCAAGGACACGGGACAATTCGAACGCACCCTGATCATTGCCGACGACGACAGCACCGTGAGCTACCTGGAGGGCTGCACGGCGCCCCGCAGGGACGAAAATCAGCTCCACGCGGCGGTGGTCGAGCTGGTGGCCCTGGACCGGGCCCAGATCAAGTATTCGACCGTGCAGAACTGGTATCCCGGGGACAAGGAGGGCAAGGGAGGCATCTACAACTTCGTCACCAAGCGGGGCAAATGCCGGGGAGTGGACTCCAAGATCTCCTGGACCCAGGTGGAGACGGGCTCGTCCATCACCTGGAAGTATCCCAGTTGTCTCCTGCAGGGAGACCGCTCCATCGGCGAGTTCTACTCGGTGGCGGTCACCAACAACTTCCAGCAGGCCGACACCGGAACCAAGATGATCCACATCGGTCGGGATACCCGCAGCACCATCGTGTCCAAGGGGATTTCGGCGGGTCACGGCCAGAACACCTACCGGGGGGCGGTCAAGATTCTCAAGGGCGCCTCAAGGGCCCGCAACTATTCCCAGTGCGACTCGATGCTGATGGGAGACGCCTGCGGAGCCCACACCTTTCCCTATATCGAGGTCAAGAACAGCACGGCTCAGATGGAGC
>JAPPFQ010000229.1 GCA_028875135.1 Acidobacteriota bacterium | reverse complement strand
GGGATCACACGGGACACCTTCATGCGGAACGTCCAATTGCAGGATTCTGTTATCCGGAGGCTCGAGATCATCGGCGAGGCGGCGGCACGGGTCTCGGTACCTTTTCGGGAGCGTCATCCGGCGATACCATGGAGCCGAATGATCGGCATGCGCAATCGCATGATCCACACCTACGACGCAGTCGATTTGGATATCGTGTGGACGACAGCTCACGAGCGAATCCCTGAACTGCTGACGCTTGTCGAGCCGATCGCTCCGCCAAGGGCAAAATATTCCCCAACACCACCGTCAACCACTTCACGTTCAACTAACAGGAGCCTTCCCATGGAAGAAGCCCGCCCCGTCCGGCCGGAGGAGCTGGGCCAGACCCTGGCCTTGGTGAATAAGGTCTTCAGGACCGGCGTCGACCAGGACATGTCCACCGACTACCCCCTGGTATTCGCCCCGGGCAACCTGGACAATCTTCGGGTGGTGTCGGAGGGCGGCAGCATTTTCAGCCATGCGGCCATGGCGCGGCGGGAACTGCGGGAACACGGCTGCGCGCTACCCGTCAGCATGATCTGCGCCGTGGCCACCGATCCGGAACGCCGGCGGCGCGGGGCCGCCAGCAGGATCATGGAGGACACCGTCGAGGCCATGGCCGCCCGGGGCGACGCCTTCGGGCTGCTTTGGACCGGACCCGCCAGGGACTTCTACCGGCGCCTGGGCTGGGAGGTGGTGGGGTCCAACGGCTGGGCCTACCAGGTGGAACCGGAACTGGCCGGCCGGTTCGAGCAGCCTCTGCCCGTCCGGCCCCTGCAAGGTGACACAGACCTGGAAAGGATCATCGAGATTCACGAAGCTCAACCCCGCCGACTGACCCGGACCGAGGCTGAATACCGGACGCTGCTCGGGCTTCCCAAGTCGGAAGTCTGGGTGGCGGAGGAACAAGGGCGGGTGGAAGGCTACCTGGTGGTTGCCCGGGCCTACAACAAGTCGGGCGTGGTGGAGTGGGGCGGGACCTCGGGGGCCCTGTCCTCGCTGCTGGCCCGGGTGCTGCCCGAGCCGGCAGGCGAACGGATGCAGGTGTTCGTGCCCCTGCCCGACAATCCCATGACCGAGCTCTTGACCGGTCGCGGCTGCCGGACCCGCATCCCCATGGAGATAGCCGACGGCTGCGGCCTGAAGATGGTGAGGGTTCTTTCCCTGGCGAACCTGATGCGGCAGCTCTCTCCCTGGCTGGAGAAGCGCCTGACCGGAGACGCCGGCCAGGTGAGCCTGTGGGTCCGTGAAACCGGGGAGCGGATGGACCTGAGGTGGGATGGGGGCGAACTGGACGTCGGCGGCAGGGCTACCGGACAACGGGACGGCGCGCAGGAACTCTCTCTTCGACAGGCGGCGCGGCTGGTCTTCGGACCTGAAAAGCCGTCGCAGATCCTCGACCTTTCGCAGGAGGCCACCCGGGGCCTGGACCGGGCCTTCCCCTTCGGCTTCCACATCTGGATGCTGGACTACGTGTGAGCGCCGGGACGGGCCCACCCGGGAGCGCGGGCGTCCCGCCCGCATCCTTTTCCTCTGGCCGTCTCCATGTTTCAGTGCGATGCTGCAGGCAGCCGCGGAATATTATCGGCCAAGTTGAGGCAGAGCCATCGTGGTGTTCCCACCTGACCCAAGTGACAGGTAGCCAAGGCAGTGCCGGGCTTTGTGCGGGCGGGACGCCCGCGTTCCCGGGTGAACCGGCCTGCAGACCGCCAGCCGACGCAAGCGGCTATCCCGGCCGGATCGCGGCGACCCTGTCCAGGTAGGCGCGGCCGGCCTCCTCCAGCCAGGCGTTGTAGTTGGTCAGGAAGAACCGTACTCCCAAATCGTGGTAGTGCTGCAGCTTGTCCTCGTACCCCAGCGCGCCGGGCGTCCTCCCCGAGGCCACGATCTTTCGAATCGCCCCCTCCACCACCGCTTCCACCTCGGGGTCCCTGTGCCTGCCGACCATGCCCATGGTCTGGGCCAGGTCTCCGGGGGCCACGAAAAAGACGTCGATGTGGTCGACCGACAGGATTTCGTCCAGGTTCTCCACCGCCTGCATCTCCTCGATCAGGACGATGACCAGGGTCTCCGCGTTGGCCCGCTCGTGAAAGTCGGAGGCGCCGTAGGCCCTCCTGCCCGAGAAGATGCCCCGCCTTCCCGCCGGTGCAAAAAAGGCCGACTCCACCACCCGCTCGGCCTCGGCCCTGCTGCTGACGTGGGGGACCACGATGCCGTTGACACCCAGGTCCAGGATGCGCGTGATCACTCCGGGATCGTTCTGGTGCAGGCGGGCCACCGAGGCCATTCCCCACAGGTCGCAGGCCCTGGAGAGATCGCCGATTCCTCCCCAGCTCACCGAACCGTGCTCCCCCTCCAGCCAGATCCCGTCAAAGCCCAGCGGGCCCAAAAAGTCGATGGTGTCGCTGGTATTGCTGTGTCCTCCCACGGCAACGGCCACCTCGCCCTTGTTGAGCTTTTCCTTGACTCGATTTCCTCGCATACTCTTTTTCGCCTCCTTGGGGTGAACATATCCCAAGACCGCACCGCCGGCAACAAAACGTTTTCCCCGGTCGGAAACCGAGCCGGAGCGCCGGAGACATCGGCAATGCGTCGACCCTCGACCGGCTCCCGAGGATCGGAGTTTGCACCTTGACCCGGCAGGAGCTTTGTCATAGGCTCCACTCCCGGACATTCCCTGAACAGGCCGCGTCTTCATACCGATTCGCGCCGGTAAGTGGGACCTCGAAGTGCGAAGGCCGGCCGGCGGCCCTTCCGGCCTGATAGCCTCAAGCAAGAGGAACTTGCAGCATGAATATCAACCGCAGGAAATTTCTGAGTCAGTCTCTGGCAGCTTCCGCCGGCCTGGCCGCACTGCCTTCCCTGGCCGGCAGCCGCCCCTCCAGGGAGAAATATCGTGTCGCCATCATCGGCTGCGGTCGCATGGGACAGTACTTCGCCGAGGTCTATCGGGCCCTGCCCGACACCGAGCTGGTCGCCATCGCCGAGTGGAACCCGGAACGGCGCAAGGTCGTGGGCGAACGCTTCGGAGTCAAGGCGCTTTTCAAGGATGTCAACGCCATGCTGAAGGAAGTGGTTCCCGACCTGGCGGCGGTCATCACGCCCAGCAAATATATGAAGGAAGCCGTCATCGCCTGTGCCGAAGCCGGGGTCAAGGGCGTGTCCACCGACAAACCCATGGCCGCCAGGCTGGCTGATGCCGATGCCATGGTGGAAGCCTGCCGGAAACGGGGAGTCGTTTTCGCGGGCGGCAATCTGCAGCGTGCCATGCCCGAAATTCAGGAAGCCGGCCAACGCCTGAACTCGGGTCGATACGGCCGGCCTCTGGGAATGGCCGTGCACGGATTCGGCGGGGAGATCTCCGGCGGCGGTTGCCAGCACATATCCGTGCTGCGCCTGTTTGCCGGCGCCGAGGTCGAGGAGGTCATGGCATGGGCAGGCCCCCCGGAGGCCCTCAAGCAGAAGGATGACAAGGGGCTCAACGTCAATGCCCTGTTCCGTATGAGCCGCGGGCCCGATTGCCAGGTTTTCGGCCTCACCCAACCCTACGGGACCCGGCAGCTCAGCGGGGTGGACGTGTGGAGCGAGGACACCCTGGTCCGTTGGAAGTGGGCGAAACCCGAAATCTATCAAGGGACCGAGAGCGGCGGTTCACGGCGTCTCATCGATCCCGGCTATCGCCCCTTTGCCTGGCGCCGCATCCTGGACCAGGTTCCCGGCCTGCGAAAGGGTGACGACTACCTGGTGGCCTCCATCCGTTCCTTCGTGGATGCCGTCAGAAGCGGAAGCGAACTGTGGATCTCGGGCCATGACCTGAGGCAGGCTCTCGAGGTGGCCATTGCCTGCAAGCAATCGGCCCTGCGGGGCAATCGTCCCGTCAAGCTCCCGCTGCAGGACCGATCCCTGGCGCTGTATCCGAGACCCTACCGCTGGCTGGGAGGAGACGCCACCGAGAACCCGCAATCGAGTGAGGACGCGGCAGGGGGGATCCTGTGAAACCTTCTCTGAATCGCCGGCAATTCCTGGGCGGCGCCGCCCTGGCGGCCCCGGGCCTGCTGGCCTCCGGCGGCGCCGCTTCGGCGGCGGGGCCGCACTCCAAGCCAAAGCGGGCATCCAGGCCGCGGCGCACCATGTACTTCAACGACGCCCGCCACTACTACC
The DNA here is from genome assembly GCA_028875135.1 of Acidobacteriota bacterium. Taxonomy (GTDB): domain Bacteria; phylum Acidobacteriota; class Terriglobia; order Versatilivoradales; family Versatilivoraceae; genus Versatilivorator. The sequence goes on along the minus strand of JAPPFQ010000229.1, from coordinate 959 downwards.
TCTACGCCTTCGAACCGCCCATGACCATGGAGGACGCCTGGCGTCCGGTGGACGAACTGGTGGAGACTTCGGTCGACACGCTGATCTACGGGGTGGAGACCGGAGGCGGGCTCTTCAGCGACACCAAGGTGGGCCGGCGGGCCATGTCGCAGCCGCTCCCCTTCGAGAGCTCCTATTACTGGCGGGCCTGGTACAACATGCAGAGCCTGATCGATCGGGGGCTGGACCCCTTGCAGGTGCTGATCGATCGGGCGCACGAGCGCCAACTGGACTTCATCATCAGCCTGCGCATGGGCGGAGCCCCCAGGGACCCCCGCTACGTCATCGGCACTTCGGGACCGGCCGCCGGAGGCGGAGGCCGCCTGGAGAACAACATGGACTTCGCCCATCCCTGGGTCAGGAACACGCAGTTCTCCTGGATGGAAGAACTGGCAAGCTACCCGGCCGAAGGCATCGAGTACGACTTCGCCTTCACCCCCTACTATTTCAAGCCGGACGAGGTCGAGCGCCACACGCCCCTGATGACCGCCTACGTGCGGCGGCTGTCGGAGATGATCCGAAGCAAGGGAAAAAACCGGATCGTGGGGGCCCGGGTCTTTCCCACCGAGGCCATGAATCGTTCGCTGGGGCTGGACGTGAGGACCTGGGTGGAGGAGAAGCTGGTCGACTACCTGGCGCCCCTCTACTACGGCTACTTCCTGCTGGATCCCAATCTGCCCTTCGAGTCGCTGGTCGAACTGGCCCGGCCGGCCGGAGCCGAGGTCTACCCCGTCCTGCAGCCCTATTTCATGCAGCACGAGAAGCATGCCAGCCCGGCCATGCTTCGCGCTGCCATCGCCAACTACTGGGCCAAGGGGGCCGACGGCCTGATCGTGGCTCCCTGGTTCCCCTGGCCCTTCCGGGAGGAGGAGCGGGCGCTGCTGACCGACATCGGCGACCCCGAAGCCGTCAAGGAACGG
>JAPPFQ010000465.1 GCA_028875135.1 Acidobacteriota bacterium | reverse complement strand
AGCCAAGGACGTACTGCTCGAAGCACTGCAGGAGTTCACCGGAACGGTGGTCTTTGTTTCCCACGATCGTTACTTCATCGACAAGCTGGCAACGCGAATCTTCGAGCTCGAAGGCGGCAGGTTCCAGGATTATCTCGGCAACTATGAAGACTACTTGCGCCAAAAGAACCCCGTCACGCTCCAACGGGATGATCGAGCGGAGCCGCCGCGCGCAGAGAATTCAGGGGGGGCCGGAGACCGGCGTGGAACACCGTTGCGACAGAAGAAGATCAATCCTGTCCTTGTAAGGAAAATGAAGGAGCGGCACCAGGGGTTGGAGGAAGAAATCACCCGGTGTGAAACGGAAATCGCCACGCAGGAGTCGGATCTGGGCACTTTCAAGAGTGCAGGAGAGTCCATCCGCCTCGTCAAGCTGGTGGAGCACAACCGCAAGCGGTTGGATGAACTGATCAAAGAGTGGGAGGAACTTTCGAGAACTCTGGAAGAATCGGACGGGAATTCTTCCGTACTACGGAGTTAAGGGGCGTCCAATTCGCGTTGTCGTACCCCATGTTCCCAACGGAAGGCGGACCCCCTCAGCGCACGAACCAGCGGATCGGGTAGTGGCCCTGGCTCCGTTCGAACTTCAGGGTGTAGGGGTTGAGGAGCAGGCGGGCCACATAGCCGTCGGTGCGGGGCATCAGCCAGCCGAAGTCCCACCCCCGGCTCCGGTACGTCAGCGGCACCCCCGGCTTGACCCGGACCAGGGGATGGGTTCCAACCATGAACAGCCGCTGCTCCGTATAGTAGTAGCAGGACCCGGTCTTGACGAAGACCTCGTGGTCGACGCTCTCCTCGTCCTTGCCCGCCAGGTCGGCGCAGAGGCCCCGGACCGCCACCTTGACCTCCTTCCCGTCGGCCACCTGCCGGCCCAGTTCCTCGGCTGAGCCCGAAACCACCTTCCCCTCGGCGTCGTGGGACAGCACCTCCTCCCAATCGTCCCTCACCAGGTACTTGAAGAGATCGAAATCGTAGATGAAGTTGCTGCTGGGCGCATTGGTCCCCTGGTCCCAACTGTCCATCTGGTGGTACTTGGGCATGCTGCTGTGGTCAGCCGGCTCCGAGGGACCCGGTTCGGCCGTGACTTCTCCCCCGTCCAGGTAGGGTCGGGCGATGGCCTGCCGGCCGTCCTGGTTGTAGAGGAAAAAGGACATGGAGGGCCGGGACCCGAAGCCGTCCGGCAGGCTGATGGGCTGGCGCAGGGTCATGATACCGGCCACCCACCGGTCCTCTACCAGGTAGGTGCCGGCGAACTCCGCCACTTCCTCGATCAGCTCGGCGCTGTCCGAACTGGTGTCGATGTGCTCGTTGTTCTTGAACTCCGTCAGGATGCGCAGGTCGGCCCCACGGCGAATGGCCGCCGCCAGCGCCTCCTCGCTTCCCGAGACCCGCTGTCTGGAGGCATCCAGATGGAGGGCGGACGTCCAGGGATTTCCTTTCTCCCGGGGTTTGGCGCAGCCGGCCAGACCCGCCAGGGCCGATCCCGCCAGGCTCCCCAAACTAACCCCCAGCAACCGCCTGCGGCCATGTCCCTTGAATGTCATCGGCAGTACCTCCCTTTCTTGCGGGTTGACTCGACCCGCATATCTCACCAAGCCGGTCCCCCGACGATGAAGACTCAGATTTGCCCCAGCTCCCGCAGGGTCGCCACCAGGCCCAGAAGGAAAAAGAAGAGGCCACTGAGGACCATGGTGACTCGGACAAACCAGCCGGGCCTCAACTCGGGCGGAAGCAGGACGATGTTGAGGACCAGCGTGTGACAGCAACTGATGCCCAGCGCGAAATTGAAGCAGATGGTAGCCAGCTTGATCAGCGTGGTCGGAGGGTTCATCCAGAGCATGATCAAGCCCAGGAAGGAGTAGGCCATCACCATCCAGAAGTACACCTTGCCGATCATGGCCGGATCCACTTTCCTGAGCCAGGCGCTGGAAGTCCAGAAAGTATCCAGCCACCGGCGAACGATGCCGTCGATGGTTCCGACCATGCTGGGAGCGAGAACCAGGAAACCGCAGAAGAGCGTCGAACCCCAGAAGAGATTTCCCCACGAACTGCCACCCAGAACCTGGGAAAGACCCGTAAGGGTCACCAACACTCCATCGGGCGGATTGGCCACCTGCCGGCCGACGCCCTCGGCTGTCAGCGCGGCCGCATTCCAGCGATCGGCCTCCGTGCCGCGGCGGAGAAATTCCACCGACAACATGCTTGGCAGCGCCAGGCCGATGAAGCAGGCCGGCATCCAGATCAAACACTGGTCACGCAATACGTGACGGTACCATCGCCGCCAGCGAGTCAGCGAGTGCCGGTCCACCTCGAAAACGGTTCCCACGTGAGACAGGCTGATCCCCTTTCCCCCCACCATGCTGGGAATCGCGCCCACATGGTGACCCATGCCCCAACCCTGGTCGCGGGTGAAGTTGCTGACCGTGGTATTGCCCAGGCCGCCGTTTCCCGCAATGGCGGCCATGGCGGCGATGAAGGCGATCAGGGTGAAATCGACGGTGGGCAGCACCCCCTTTGCGAACCAGGCGACGAACACGTTTTCCACGTTGGCGCCGTCCGGATATCCATCCCCGTCCAGGTCCTCGTGTTTCACCAGTCGCCCCTGAGGACCCCGCTCCCAGGTGTCGGGCCTGCCGTCGCCGTCGGAGTCGATGGTTGGCTCCAGCCTGCGTTCGACCACGTCCAGGTGGCCGTCCCCGTCCCAGTCCTCGCCGGGGTCCAGCCTTCCGTTGCCGTTGCGGTCCTCGCCGCTGAGCACCGGGACCGTTCCAAACTTGAAAAAGCCGGTGCCAATGTCGATCCAGGTGGACGGGCGGGAATAGAAGACGGCAAGAATCAGCAGAAAGCCGAAGACCGCCACCAGTTTGAAGGACATCACCGCCTTCAGCGAGTTGTAGACCTTGCCCCCGAAGATCAGCGGAACCATGCTGGCGACCAATATGCCGCTGGCGGTGAGCTTGTGCATCCACCAGTGCAGGGGAACCGAGTCCGGGGCAGGCATCTCGCCGCCAAGCAGCAGGATCATGACCGGAGTGGCCGCCGTCGCAGCCAAATAGGGAAAGACCGTCCCGAAATCGAGGACCAGGTAGACCACGAGCCAGAATTGCGGCCCGGGCAGAGTCCGGAACTTTCCGGTGAAGATGGGCTCGCCGGTGTAGAGGGTATAGCGGCTGACTTCGATGTTGTAGAGCCCCTGGGCCAGGATGCTGAGGGTCGCCAGCCACAGCAGCGCGCCCCCGTAGCGGGCCGTCACCAGCGGCCCCAGCAGCCACTCGCCGCCGCCAATGGCGCTTGCTCCGGCAACCAGGCCGGGTCCCAGGAAGGCGTACCAGTGCTTCCGGACGAACCTGGGCGCGTCGATCAGCTCGCCGGAGTTCCAGCGCGGCATCTTGCGGGAACCGGGATGGGGTGGAACGAATCCGCCTGGGTCCGGGGCGGCCCCGTCGCCGCCGGGATTCTCCGCCGCCGGGGCGCTACCAAGTCTCTGGTCGCTGTCATTGGTCATAAGGTCACCATGGGACAAGAAAGGACCCGGGGCAGGAACCGATATTGCCGCCAGTGCCCTGCCAAGGACCGCCGGCCCGCAGGTTGCTCAGAACCCGGCCCGCTTGTCGCAGATGTTCAGCAGGGGCTCTCCCTTGAGGTAGCGGGCCAGGTTGTCCTTGAAGATCCGGTAGCGGCGCTCCCAGGTCTGGGGGGAGTCGCCGGAGACGTGGGGGGAGATCAGGACGTTGGGCATGTCCCACAGCGGGCTGTCGTCCGCCGGAGGTTCGGGACTGGTGGCGTCGAAGCCGGCCCCGGCGATGCTCCCCGACCTCAGCCCTTCCGCCACCGCCGCCTCGTCCACGATGCCGCCCCGCGAGATGACGATCAGGCGGCTGCCCTGCTTGAGCCGGCCGATTCGCTCCCGGTTCAGCAGTCCGGCGGTGCCGTCGGTCAGGGGCGCCGTCACCACGAACCAGTCGGAGATCTCGAGCAACCGGTCCAGGCCATCGAGTGTCCAGGCCTCGGTCACTCCCGCCGGCGGCTCCATGGGCTTCAGGTCCACGCCGTAGACCCGCATGCCGAAGGCCCGGGCCCGCACGGCCACGGCCCGGCCGATGGCGCCCAGGGCCAGGATTCCCATGGTGGCGCCGTCGAGCTCCGTGATCTGACCACGGTACTTGGCGACGTCCCAGCGGCGGGCCCGCTGATCGTCCAGCATGTCCACCATCCGGTGAGCCAGCATCAGGATCATGCCCATGACGTGGTCGGCCATGGCGATGGCATGGGTGGCGGGCGCGTTGGTCAGCACCACGTCGCTGGCCACGAAGGCGGGATTGCCGCGAACCAGAGGGTCGAATCCGGCTCCCACGAAGTGGCACCAGCGCAGCTTCCCGGCCGCCTCGAAGACGGCCGGGGTGATGGCCCCGAACAGGACCTCGGCGTCGGGGATCTCCCGGATCTGATCGGCCTGGGTAGGGGCCTCGCAGAAGTTGACGGAAGGAAAAGAGTTTCTGAGCTCCGCGACAAACTCGCGGTCGGCTTCGCTGTCGAGGACGACTTTCATGGATTTGACCCCCCAATGGTCACCTGGCATGCAAGAAAATTCGACCGAAGTTACCGCACCGGCGGGCGGCCGTCAAGCCCGGCGGTTACCTGCCGGCGACCCCGCCCGTTCCCCGCCCCAAGGTTCGGTAACCCAACCGTCGAGCCAGGGTGTACAATGCCGTTCCCGCCTTCCCCGTTCGACGGTCGGGTAACGACCACCCCGGGAGGTCTCGCCCTTGGCCTTGCTCTGCCAGATTCAACTGCAGTGGATGGACTACGGGTTGATCGTGGCCTACGCCCTGCTGGTGCTGGCCATCGGCTTCGGATTCTCGCGCCAGCAGGCCAGCTCGGACAACTTCCTGCTGGCGGGGCGATCCATGGGCTGGGTGTCGGTCGGCATCTCCCAGTTGGCCAGCCTGCTGTCGGCCATCAGCTACCTGGGCACCCCGGGCGAGGCCTACGGATACGACCTGCAGTACCTTCTCTTCAGCATCTGCGGCTTTCTGTGCGTACCCCTGGCGGTCTACCTGTTTCTGGACTTCTTCTATCGGCTGAAGGTGACCTCCATCTACGAATACCTGGAACT
>JAPPFQ010000629.1 GCA_028875135.1 Acidobacteriota bacterium | reverse complement strand
GAATCCTGAACCCCGAGGGCAAGGGCCTGGGAGTGGTGGCGGCCGACTTCGACCAGGACGGCTGGATCGACCTCTACGTGGCCAACGACTCGGTCCGCAATTTCCTGTTCAAGAACAACAGGGACGGCACCTTTGCCGACGTCACGCTTCTGTCGGGGACCGGCTACAACAGCCAGGCCCGGGCCGAAGCCGGGATGGGGGTGGATGCGGCCGACTACGACGGGGATCGCCTCCTGGACATTGTGGTGACCAACTACGACCTGGAGACCAACGCCCTCTACCGCTACCAGGGAAACTGGCTGTTCGGGGACGAGCGCTGGAGGTCCGGCCTGGCGCGGAAGGACCGTTTTCTGCTCGGATTCGGCGCCGGCTTTCTGGACTTCGACAACGATGGAGACCGGGACCTGCTGGTGGTCAACGGACACGTGGTGGACAACATCCAGCGGATCCAGCCCGACCTCTCCCATGCCCAACCGGATCAGTTGTTCGAAAACCGGGGGGGGCGATTCCTGGAGCACGAGCCCTTTTATCGCTGGTCCGCCGGGCAGCCGCGGGTCGGTCGGGGCCTGGCCCTGGGAGATATCGACAACGACGGCGATATCGACGTCCTCATCAGCAACTGCGGGTCAGAGCCGGCCCTGCTCATCAACCGGGTGGGCGCCCGCAGGAACTGGATCCAGCTCCGCTTGACCGGCACCGACAGCAGCCGCGACGCCGTGGGGACCCGCTTGACCCTCACCACGGCCGAAGGGCGGCAGACCGACCAGGTCACGGGCGGGGGAAGCTACCTGTCCGCCGGCGATCCGCGCGCGCACTTCGGATTGGGGGAGGCCTCCACGGTAGAGGAACTCCGGATTCTCTGGCCCAGCGGGAAAGAGGATGTTCTGAGGGACGTTCCCGCCAATCGGGTCCTGCAGGTGACCGAGGGTCGCGCCTCCGAGTTTTCGACTTCCCCGGGTCCCCGCCCGGAATCGCAGTAGCCCGGGACCGCAATGTTCAGAAGATTTCCGATCTCCGCCTTGCTGAGCTGCCTCTTCGCCGTCGTTTGCGTTCAAGGCGATTTGGTGGCCGAGGCCGGGCCGGGCGCCCGGCGCATGGCTTCCCGGCTGGCGCAATTGGCCCGCAACGCCGACTTCTTTCCCGATCACCCCATGAACACCCGGGCGGTAGAGCAGCTTCGCCGGCGCCTGCAGGCCGCCCAAGACCCCCGCCGGCAAATGAGCCTGCGGCTTGAGTTGGCGCTGAAGCTTCTGAGGAACGGGCAGAGTCAGGCTGCCATCCAGGAGTTGACGGATCTGCAGACCTGGATCGGAAGTCAGCCCTGGCAACTGTCGGGGGAGACCGTCACCGTGATCCGGGACTTGCTGGCGGTCGCCTTTCTGAGGCTGGGCGAGCAGGAGAACTGCATCGCCGCCCACGGAGAACACTCCTGTTTTCTTCCCGTGCGGGAATCCGGCCGGCATCGGCTGCAGCGGGGATCCCGGGGGGCCATCCCCGTCCTGCACCAGCTCCTCTCGGACGATCCCGGCAATCTGGGGCATCGCTGGCTGCTCAACCTGGCCCACATGACCCTGGGGGAGCATCCGGCCGAGGTCTCCCCGCAATGGGTCATCCCGGCGGACGTCCTGGCCTCCGACTACGATATCGGGAATTTCCGGGAGGTGGCGTCCCGGCTGGGCGTGGACGTCACGGCGCTGTCCGGAGGCAGCATCCTGGAAGACTTCGACCGGGACGGCTTCCTGGACATCATGGCTTCCTCCTGGGGGATGCGGGACCCGCTGCGCTACTTCCGCAGCAACGGCGACGGCACCTTCAGCGACCGCACCCGGGCCGCCGGCCTGGAAGGGCAGGTCGGCGGCCTCAACATTTCCCAGGCCGACTACGACAACGACGGCTATCCTGACGTGCTGGTGCTGCGGGGGGCCTGGCTGCAGGGCCTGGGAGACCATCCCAACTCCCTGCTGCGCAACAACGGCGACGGCACCTTCGAGGACGTCACCGAGGCGGCCGGACTGCTCAGCTACCACCCCACCCAGGCGGCCGCCTGGGCCGACTACGACAACGACGGCCGGCTGGACCTCTTCATCGGCAACGAGTCCACCGGCAGCGAGATTCATCCCTGCGAGCTCTATCGCAACAACGGGGACGGAACCTTCACCAACCTGGCCGCCACCCTGGGTCTGGCCCGGGCCGGCTATGTCAAGGGGGTGGCCTGGGGGGACTACGACAACGACGGCGACCCGGACCTCTACCTGTCCCGCATGGATGCCGGCAACCTGCTCTATCGCAATGACGGCCCCGGCGCCTCCACCGGGGAGGGGGCCGAAGGCAAGCCGCCCTGGAGATTCGTCGAGGTGAGCCGGCAGGCCGGGGTGGGGGAACCCCGCAAGAGCTTCGCCACCTGGTTCTGGGACTACGACAACGACGGCTGGCAGGACCTGTTCGTGGCCGGCTATTCGCTCAAGCCCGATTTCTCCGGCTCGCTGGAGGAGGCGGTCAAGGCCTTCCTGGGGCTGCCCCACCGGGGCGAGTTCTCACGCCTCTTCCGCAACAACGGGGACGGGACCTTCCGGGACGTCTCCCGGGAAGCCGGTCTCGAAGGGGCCCTGCTGACCATGGGAGCCAATTTCGGGGACCTGGACAACGACGGATTCCCGGACTGCTACCTGGGAACGGGAGAGCCCGACCTGCGGACGCTCATTCCCAACCAGATGTTCCGCAACCATCGGGGGAAGGCCTTCCAGAACGTCACCACCTCGGGGGGATTCGGCCATCTGCAGAAGGGGCACGGCGTCTCCTTCGGGGACATCGACAACGACGGCGACCAGGACATCTACACGGTGATGGGAGGCTGGTATTCCGGGGATGTCTACCAGAACCTGCTTTTCCTCAACCCGGGGCACGGCAACCGCTGGATCACTCTCCTCCTGGAAGGGGTGAAGACCAACCGCATGGCGCTGGGTGCGCGCATCAAGGTGAGGGTGGAGACCGAGGAGGGAGACCGGGACATCCACGCCACCGTATCCAGCGGGGGGAGCTTCGGAGCCTCCAGCCTGCAGCAGGAGATCGGACTGGGCAGGGCAACCGGGATCAAGGCAGTTGAAGTCTACTGGCCTGCGACCGGCAAGACCCAGAACCTTTCCACTCTCACCCTGGACGGGTTCTACAGGATTCGCGAGGGAGAGGCCCGCGCCACGCCCCTGGAGCGGTCCTCCTTCGACCTGGTCCCGCCGGTCCGGTGACACCATGTGTGAGCAAGCAACCTGAAACGGCCGATCGCGACTAAAGCTCGAGCGGTGTTGAAGGAATGGTGGTAGGCCTGGAGGGATTCGAACCCCCGACCTTCGGTTTAGGAAACCGCTGCTCTATCCTTCTGAGCTACAGGCCCGCTGTTGGAGTGAGCGTCCGGCATGGAGAATCTTCCGGTTCCCGCCGGTCAGGGGATCTTACCGAGCGGCTCGCCGGCTTGGCAAGCGGTTTCGGGGGCGCCGCCCGCCAGTGCGGAGGCTTGAGTTGCCGTACCTGGAACAAACGAAGTGGAGCAGGAGCGATGGGAGGAGGCGCCCCCCGGGAGCGCGGGCGTCCCGCCCGCATGCTGTGCCGTTGCGTGCCGCTCAGTTTCCTGGGATGGCTCTCCCGGGTGGGACTTCATTCCATGACGTCGTCGCAGCAAACGAGGTCCATCGGTCGTTGTGTTTATTCGTGGTTCGTCTTCATCAACCGTCGGCAGTTCCTTCCTCACAATTATCCGCCCGGCTGGCCACTGATCACTGGCCACTGACCACTGCCGGAAAGACCTCGGAGCAGAACCCTTGGAGCGCCTCGAGGACACCCTGCCGCTTTTGCCGGTTGGTGGCGAAAGGAGCCCGGGAGATTTCCAACTGGATCCATGGCATCTCGGAGGCATGGCGGCGGGTGATGAACCCTCCCTTGAAGGGATCGTTGACCTGCACCGGTCCGTCCCAGACCTCCCGGAAGCACCGCTGCAGCGCTTCGACCCAGGGTTGAGGGCAGGTACCCTCGCCGTTGCTCAAGCACACCCAGGGGCGTTCCAGGCCGGGTCCGGGACCGATGGGCGGTCCCTTGGCCAGCATGGTGTGGCAGTCGATGCCGCACCTCACGGGCGGGCGGGCCAGCCGGGTCAGTTCGCGGTGGTAGGGAAGGTGGTAGCGGCTCAGGAGCGCATCCACCACCTCGCGGGGCGGGAACCTCCCATAGACGGGCGCCTCCAGGCAGGTGTGGGTCTTGACCACTCCGTCCGGCCGGCGGTCGTCATGACCCCGATTGAGATCCACGATACAGCGGGCAATCTCGGTGGTGCGGTAGGCTTCCACTTCCGGCGCGAGGTCGTAGATTTCCGCGGCGCCTTCGTCACCGTCTTCCTCGATCCGGCGAGGGGTCAGGACGCAATAGGGGGCCGCTTCGGGAGGCACCTGCAGCCCCGCATGGGGGACGGAGAGGAGCAGGGGCAGCTTCATGACTTCGGTCCGGCGGCCGAGCCGTCTCGCCTGGGATCGGCCACGCCGATGAACTCGCCCCGTTCCCGCAGCGCCAGTTGCACGCACCCCAGGTAGAAGGAGTGGGGTTCCCGGACATCCACCTGGAATCCGTGGCGGCTGAGCATGTCGGGGATGTCGTCCCGCATTCGGGAGGCTTCCAGCGACACTCTGCCGTCCAGCGAGCAATAGAGGCGCGGCGCATCCACCGCCGCCAGGGGAGTCAGATAGCCCAGGCGGACCAGCACCTGGAAGATGGAGGGAGTGATGCGTTCACTGCCGGGCGAACCGATGGCCAGCCAGGGACGCTTGCCCCGGAACACCAGCGTGGGGGCGACGCTGGCCCAGGGTGAGGCATTGGGGCGCAGGTAGTAGGGGTGGGAGATGTCTTCGTACTCGAAGGCGCTCATGTAGTTGTTGTAGAGAAACCCCAGGTCCGGAGTCGCCGAACAGGCCCCGTATACCCGTTCGATGGATTGAGTCAACGCGACCGCGTTCCCCTCCGGATCCATCGCCGACAGATGGGTGGTTTCGCCGCGCCCGGAAAAGCGTTTCCGAATCTGCCGCCCCACCAGCTTTCCGTACTCGGTGCTGAGCATCCGCGTTCCCGACATCTGGCTGTAGAAGTTGGCGTCGAAGGGGCGGTCCTGCCGGTCCAGGAAGGCCCG
>JAPPFQ010000130.1 GCA_028875135.1 Acidobacteriota bacterium | reverse complement strand
GTCATGGACCGCCTCATGTTCGGCCGGGAACTGAGCGGGGCAGAACACGCCCGGGTCGCCGAGATTCAGCGCGGCGTCCTGGAGCAGTTGGCCGGGGAACTTTCGGTGGACTCGGTGCTGAACCATTTCTCTTTCCTTCCCGAGAAATATGCCTTCTACACGCCCCTTGCCCAAATCGTGGCCCACGTTCGTCTTTGTGAGAATCTGAAGGAACAGCCCCTGGCCAGTGAATGGGTTGCCAATCCGGATGGCGGCTACTACGAACTCCACCTCTCCACCCGCGATCTGCCCGGCCGTTTCGCCCAGATCACCGGAACCCTTACGGCCTTGGGCATCCGGCTGTTGAGCGCCCAACTCAATACTCGCGAGGATGGCATCGTGATCGATACCTTCCATGTGAGCGATCTGGGCAGCCAACTGCTGATCGATGACGCGGGTAGGCGCCGGGTGGATCAGGTGCTTGCCGAAATCATCCTGGGGAAGACCCGTCTGGAGGACCTGCTGCGGGGCCGGCGCTATGAAGTTCGTGCCGAGCCGGGAGCCGCCGCCCTTGCCGTGGCTCCCCGGGTGAGAATCGACAACGACATCTCCGCCCATAGCACCGTGATTGAGGTGCAGGCCCGGGATAGCTGGGGTTTGAGTTACCGGATTGCCGGAATTCTGGCCGAACTGGGGCTCAATATCGTTTCCGCCAAATTGGCAACCGATCGGAATTACGCCTTTGACGTGTTTTACGTCCAGACGGAAGGCGGCGGGAAGGTGGTGGATGGTTCCAGGATGAGCCGGATTCTGGAGCGGCTGCGCCTGGAAGTGAAGTCAACGGCGCCGCCATTCGGTCGGACCCCGGTCCCGGATCGCCCCGGGAAAGCCCAAGGCTCGCCGACGGATTCAGCTTCTTGAGAACTGGTCGAAGAAGTGGGCAATGCTCACGATGCCGGTTTGATAGTTGCCCAGGTCCAGTCTTTCGTTGGGGGCGTGGGCATTCTCATCGGGAAGCCCGACTCCCATCAGCACGGTGGACAGGCCCAGAGTCTCAGCCAGGGTGGTCACCACCGGGATCGATCCCCCTTCCCGCACGAAGACCGGCTTGGCGCCGAAGCCTTTCTCGAAGGCCCGGGAGGCTGCCCGGATGGCCGGATGGTCGATGGAGGCCAACCAGGGGTTTCCGCCGTGCATGCGGGTGAGCGTGAGTTCTACCGAGCCGGGAGTGACCGTTTTCAAGTGTTGTTCGAAGAGGAGAGCTATCCGATCCGGATCCTGATTGGGGACCAGCCGCATGCTGATTTTCGCCATGGCGGTGGCCGGGATCACGGTCTTGGCCCCCTCGCCGGTGAAGCCTCCACACAAGCCGTTCACCTCCAGCGTGGGTCTGGACCAGATTCTTTCCAGCGTGCCGTATCCCTTTTCACCGAAGAGTTCCGGAGCGCCCACCTCCCGCCGAAATCGCTCCTGGTCGAAAGGCAGTCGGGAAAGCTCCTCTTTTTCCCGATCGCTCATGGGAGCGACGTCGTCATAAAAGCCGGGGATCAGGATGCGCCCGTCGGAATCCTTGAGCGAACCGATGATGTGCGCCAGCGCGAAGTTGGGATTGATCACCGTCCCGCCAAAGGATCCGGAGTGCAAGTCCTGGCTCGAACCCTTCAGGTCCAGTTGAAAGTAGGCCAATCCCCTCAGCCCGTAGCAGATGGAAGGAATTCCCCGGTCGAACAGGGGAGTGTCTGAAATGAGGGCGACATCCGCTCGCAGCAGGTCCTGGTGGCTTTGAATGAAGGTATCCAGGTGGGCGCTGCCGACTTCTTCCTCTCCCTCGATCAGGAGCTTGAGATTGACCGGCAGGGTTCCCTGAGCCTTCAGGTAGGCCTCGGCCGCCTTCAAGTTCATCCAGACCTGGCCCTTGTCGTCGACGGCTCCCCGGGCATAGAGCTCACCGTCCCGGATGGTCGGCTCGAACGGTCCCGAGATCCAGAGTTCCAGGGGATCGACCGGTTGGACGTCGTAGTGCCCATAGAAGAGCACGGTGGGCCTCCCGGGCGCCCCCAGCCATTCCCCGTAAACGACGGGATGGCCTCCGGTTGGAAACACGGCCGCCTTCTGCATGCCGATGCTCTCGAGCTGGTCTTTCAGGAATGCAGCGCAGCGCTCCATGTCGGGGCGGTTCTCGGCGTTGTTGCTGATGCTGGGAATGGTCAGGAATTCTTTCAGTTCCGCTACGTAGCGATCCCGGTTCCGGTGGATGTAGCGCAGGACGGATTCCATCAGTGTTGCTCCTTTGGGGGCTGTATTGTACCACCTGGAAAAAGGAATTTGCCGGGAGGGCAATCTGGGCTACACTTCCATCGGCAAGCCACCAATTTGGGGGCACAGCAACTGCCCGAGGTATCGATGAAAAAGAATTTTCAATTTCTGGAGAGGCACTACACCCTATCCATGGAGAACTGGGTGGAGGTGGATGGGAAATTTCACAAGTTTGCGGGGAAGGTTCACAATGGACGATCCACCTGCAACGGGCATTTCAAATTGACCGAGCTTGCCTTGGAGAAAGCCAACCAAATCGCCAAGGACAACCAATGGCCCCTGGACCGGGTCCTGGTCGAGGGATGCATCCAGGTGCTCAGGGCCGAACTCTACATCCGGGAGATCCCCGACGGGTTTACCTACGTAACCGACCACCGCTTTTTCGAAGATCTGTAGCCTGACAATAAAGAATATCCGCCGGGTTTGGAAGGCCAAAAGGCCCCGGATATCCGGACAAATGGATACGTGCGTCCATCGGCGTCCGGCCGGGGGCTGAAACTACTCGTAGCGGAGCGCTTCGATGGGATCCAGCGCCGCTGCCTTATGGGCCGGATAGTAGCCGAAGAAGATGCCGATGGCGGCTGAGAAAAAGATCGAAATGATGACCGAATTGATCGAGATCACGGTGGGCCAGCCCAGCCATAGAGGGATGCCTATGGAAACCGCCACTCCCAGCAGCAGGCCCAGGATCCCGCCCAGCAGGCAGAGGCCGATCGATTCCGAGAGGAACTGGATGCGGACGTGGCTGGGTCGTGCCCCGATGGCCATGCGGATGCCGATCTCCCGGGTCCGCTCCGAGACCGCCACCAGCATGATGTTCATGATCCCGATGCCCCCCACCAACAGGGACACGGAGGCTATGACCGCCAGCAACCCCCCCATCATCCGATTGGTTGCTTCGGCGGCCTCTCCAATCTCGCTGAGGTTGCGAATCATGAAGTCGTCGTCCTGAAAGGGACCCAGGCGGTGCCGCTGGCGCAGCAGGGCTCGAATCTGCTCTTCAGCCGCGTAGGTGGCGCGGGAATTGACCGCTTGAACCAGGCCCGACTCCACGTGGAGCGCTCCCCCCAGAAACTTCTTTTGCACGGTGGTGTAGGGAACGATGATGACGTCGTCCTGGTCGCGGCCCCAGGAGTTGTATCCCTTTGCCTTGAAGGTTCCGATCACTTGAAAGGAGAGATTCTTGACTCGGATGGTTTGCCCGACGGGGTCGCTGCCGGCAAAGAGCTCCTGCCAGACGGTGTTGCCCAGCACGGCCACCCGGGCGGCCGCCTTGACCTGGGAATCGTCGAAGAAACTGCCTTGCGCAATGGTCCAGTTCCGCATGTCCGGATACAGTTCGTTGTACCCCTCGATCCGGGTATTCCAGTTCTGGTTTCCAAACACCACCTGGGCCATCGACCTGGCGCTGGGACTGACCGCCTTGACCGCGGGACACTCGTTCAGCATCGCCTCGAAATCCGCGGCTTTCAGGGTATTCATGGTTCCCGAGGCACTGCGAACACCCCAGGAGCGACGACTGCCCGCCCTCACCCAGACCGTGCTGTCTCCCAGGCTGGCGATTTCTTCCTGAATCTGTCGCCGCGCGCCCTCGCCCAGGCTCACCATCGCAATGACCGCCGACACGCCGATGATGATTCCCAGCATGGTCAGGGCCGAACGAACCTTGTTGCGGTTCAGGGCCTTCAGGGAAATCTTCAGGATCATCCAGTAGTTCATGTCATTGCTCCGATATCCACGGTGATCGAGCCCCGGGCGGAAATCCTCGGTGGTTGCGGTCAGGTCTTCTCATCCCTCAGGATCTGACCGTCTCTCATGTAGATCTGGCGTGATGCGTAGTCGGCGACTTCCTGCTCATGGGTCACCATGACCAGGGTGATTCCCTGTTCCGAGTTCAAGCGTTGGAGAAAGGCCATGATCTCTTCGGAGGTCGCCGAGTCCAGGTTGCCCGTGGGTTCGTCGGCCAGCAGGATGGCCGGGCGGTTGACCAGGGCCCGGGCCGCGGCCACTCGCTGCTGCTGTCCTCCCGAGAGCTGGTTGGGAAGTGCCTTGGCTTTCTCGGGAATTCCGACCACCTCCAGGGCTTCTTCGATGCGAGCGGCCCGCTCTGCCTTGGATATCCCCGAATAGAGCATGGGGGCTTCCACGTTCTCCCAGACCGAGGTCCGGCTCAGCAGGTTGAAGGTCTGAAAGATGAAACCGATGTTCTGGTTGCGAATGTCGGCTCTCTGGGAGGGGGAGAAGGTGGAGACGTCCACGCCGTCCAGGCGGTAGACGCCGCGGGTGGGACGATCCAGGCAACCCAGAATGTTCAGCATGGTCGACTTGCCCGATCCCGAGGCCCCCATGATGGCTACGAACTCCCCGCGGGCAATCTCCAGGGTAACCCCGCGCAGAGCCTCGACCCGGATCTCTCCGGTGTCGTAAATCTTCCAGACCTCGTGCAGGGCGATGACGGCTGCCCCGTTCCGGTCCATCGAAGGCGTCTCTTCGGCCAGGGAGTTGATGAGGTGTTGCATGGGCTAACGGCTCCCCCCGCGCCGGCTTTGCTGACTTCGTTGCGGTGCTCGTCTCCGGCTTCCGAACAGTCCCCCGAACGGGGAGGAGGTACTGCCGGCGCTGGCCCGGGCCTCCATCTCTCCGGTGATGACCTCTTCCCCTGCCTCCAGATTCCCTCCAAGAATCGCCGTGTCCCGGCCGTCGGTGATCCCGAAGCGGACCCGGCGCGGTTCGGGTTGACCCTCCGAATCGAGGACCCACAACACCCCGCGGCGGGATCGGGCTTTCTCGGCCTGAGGGAACCGGATCTTCAAGCCGGGGTTGATGCCGTACTGGGTCTGAATGGCGGGTGCGATGACCGTCCTGGCCCCGTCGCCG
>JAPPFQ010000185.1 GCA_028875135.1 Acidobacteriota bacterium | reverse complement strand
GACCAAGTCGGCCCCCGAGTCCTTGGCCCGGGCCGCCCACCGGTCGATGGAGCGCAGATTGTCCTTCGCCTGGCCCAGCAGCCCGTTCATGGCCACCGCCGCTATTTTCAGTGTTTGCATGGGAACTGACCTCTATTCCAATGGCTCAATGGCGAGAAGCCAACATTACACCCAGGCTCTTACCTTGGGTCCCCCGAAGTCCCATCGCAGGTCCATGGCCAGCGGGAAGAGCTCGTCGATCTTGTCCAGGTGCTCCTGGGGGATTTCCACCTCGGCCCCGCGGATCGAGCTTTCGAGCTGTTTCCGGTTGCGGATGCCCAGGATCACCGAGCTGATCTCGGGATGCCTCAGGGCCCAGCCGATGGAGTATTCGGCCAGGCTGACGCCCAGTTCTGCCGCCAGGCCCTTGACCACGTCGATTCTCTCCCAGATGGCGCCGGAAAGCGGACGCATCCAACCGGGGGCTTCCGCCAGGCGGCTGCCCGCGGGGGTCTCACCCGGCCGGTACTTGCCGCTCAGCCAGCCGCCGTGAAGCACCTGGTAAGGAGTGATGCCGACCCCGAACTTCTTGCAGAAACCGATTTCCGAGATTTCGATATCGCGGCGCAGCATGCTGTAGGGCGGTTCGTAGGCGATGATCCGTTCCAGGGCGTTGCGGTCGCTCAGCCAGAGCAGCTCGCACATCTGCCAGGCCAGGTAGTTGGAGACCCCGAAGTAGCGGATCTTGCCCTGCCTCACGAACAGATCCAGGGTGCGCAGGCTCTCCTCGAAGGGTGTCTCCAAGTCGGGCCAGTGGAGCATCAGGATGTCCACGCAGTCGGTCTGGAGGCGCCGCAGGCAATTCTCCAGCTCGGTCTGGAGGTGGATTCTGGATCCGCCCTTCTGGTGGGGACCGGGCCCCAGAGCGTTGGCGATCTTGGTCAGCAGCACCACCTGGTCACGCTTGCCCTTCAGGATTCTTCCCAGGTATTCCTCGGCCACGCCTCCCGCACTCCCGATGCTGCGGTTGTAGCCCTCGTAGGAGCTGGCCGTGTCGATGAAGGTGAGGCCGCGTTCGATGGCCTGGTGTACCAGGCTGGTGGCTTCCTTCTCCAGGGTCGGGTTCCCGAACAGCATGGTCCCGAAGCAGATGGGCGAAACCGAAACGCCGCTGGCGCCCAGCCTTCTATGTTTCATGGTCGACTCCCCAAGTGGATACTCCCTTTTCGCCGATGTCGGTCTGAGGGTGATGGACGGCCGGATGAGTTCCCGACCGGCGGCCGGGCGGCCGGTTGACACTCACGTACGGAGCCACTCATTATTGATGTTGTCCGGAGGCAAGTCAAGGCGGGCCGGGGAGCGCAAAGGTCATGGACAGCGTGTCGATTGCGATCGTGGGATGCGGCAGCTTCGGGCAGCACATGGCCGACTTGATGGCAAGGCTTGCGTGCCTGAAGATCGCCGCCGTCTGCGATCCGGATGAGGAGAAATCCCTGCCCCTGGCCCGGCGGCTGGGGGTTCCGGCCCATGCCTCTTTCCGGCGTTGCCTGGAGGAAAGCCGGGCGGCGGCGGTGGCCCTGTTCACTCCCAACCACCTGCACGCCCCCATGGCCATCGCCGCCGCCGAAGCCGGGAAGCACATCTTCTGCGAAAAGCCCATGGCCATGAACGTGGCCGAATGCTACGCCATGATCGAGGCCGCCGAGGCCCACGGCGTGAAGCTGATGGTGGGCCACAAGCGACGCCTGCGCCCCCAGTACCTCAAAATGGCCGAGATCGTCCGCGGCCAGCGCTACGGCAGGCCCTTGGCGGTGCAGGTCAACGGATTCTACGGGCGTGAGCTCTGGGACTGGTGGACCCGGAGGGAGACGGGTGGGGGGCTGCTGTTTCACGCGGGGGTCCACGACCTGGATTTCCTGCGGCACGCCTGCGGCGAGGTTGGAACCGTCTTTGCCCGCAGCCCCGTCAAGACCCACCACGGTACCGATTTCGAGGACGCCCTGGCGCTCCTGATTCAGTTCGAATCGGGCACGGTGGCTACCCTGCAGGTCAGTCCCTTGTCTCCGCAGCGGACCTTCCGCCAGGCCTTTGGGGTCCACTTCGTCCTGGAGCGGGGAGACCTCATCTACGATCCGGTCGAGACCACGGTGACCGTGCAGGGCAGGGGAGAGTCTGCACAACGGTTTCAATTCGACAACGAGGCCGGCTTCGAGCAGGCCTACCGCACCGAGTTGGAGAGCTTTGCCGCCTGGGTGAGCCGGGATGCCCAGCCGGTGCTGACCGGTTGGGACGGCCTGCGCTGCGTCGAGATCATGGAAGCGGCTCAGCTTTCGGCCTACGGCGGCAGGCAGGTTCAGCTTCCCCTCCCACGAACCCGGGCCCGGCAGGAGTGGTTGGGGACTCAGTCCCTGGCCCGGGAAATGCCGGAGCCGACGCTCTTCGCCCGGGGCCTCTCCATGGCCGAGGGTCCGGCCTTCGACCGGCAGGGTCACCTGTTCGTGGCCAACTGCCGGGCCCGGCATCTCTCCCGGATCTCCCCCGGCGGGGAAGTCAGCCACTTCCTCTCCACGGGAGGAAAGCCTCAAGGGGTGGTGGTTGCCCCCGAAGGACACCTGTTTATCAGCGACAATCGGAAACGCATGATCTTCCGGGCCGATGCCGGCGGCGGACTGGAAGAGTTCTGCGGCCGCTACCGGGACGGCAGCGGGCTGCGGGGGCCCAATGAGATCGCCCAGGGTCCCGACGGGCGGATCTACTTCACCGACCCCGGCAAGGCCTGGCGCGGACGGCCGGAGGGAGCCCTCTCCCGGGTGGATGGGTCGGGTCGGGCCGAGCTGCTGGCGGAGGGGCTGGAGTTCACCAACGGGTTGGACTTCACCCCTGACGGCAAGGAGATCTGCGTGGTGGAAACAACCACCGGGAAAGTGCTGAAGGCGGCCTTGGCTGCCGACGGAACCCTGGCCGAGCCGCTGCGCGAATTCGTTCGCTTCGAGGGCAGCGTCGGACCCGACGGGATCCGTTTTGCCGCCAGCGGAAACCTCTACGTGACTCTCTTCGGGCGGGGCCAGGTGGCGGTGGTGAATCCGGAGGGCCGGGTGATCGACCGCCTGCGGGTGCCGGGCCTGTTCCCGACCAACGTCATCTTCCTGGGGCGGTCCCTGCTTGTCTGCGAGGGCCAGACCGGCGCCATCTGGAAGCTGGAGGTGGGGGAGGAGGGAGTGCCCACCTACTCTCAGAAGATCTGGCAGAGGACCTGAAGCGCCATCAGGCCCTGGATGAGCGACCGCGACCACGAAGGAAAGCTCGGACCAGTCCGGCCCCTGCCGAGGTGGGGGATCATTCGAGGAAAAAACCGGTGATAGTTTTTGAAGACGAACCACGAATGAACACGAATACCGATGGACGTCCTTTGGTGCGGCGACGTTATGGGGTGAAGGCCCACCCGGGAGCGCGGGCGTCCCGCCCGCATAAATAACCTGGCACAGCCTCGCCATTTCCCCGTGCTGGATTACCGGGCAACAGCGCCATGGCTTTCCTTCGGCCGGGCCCAGGCGGTTCCCGCGGGCAGGGAGCCGGCTGCGGCATCGCAGGCAAGCTCAGCGACAGCCAAAGGATAAGGATGCGGGCGGGACGCCCGCGCTCCCGGGTGAGTGTCCTTCCGATGGTGCGGTGGGCACGTATCCGTTGGGCGGCTTCTCTGAAAGCCGACGGACACCCTTTGGATAGCTCTCGTTTACCAGCGCAGCTCCCCGCCGGTCGCGAAGGGTAGATCGATCGAGAAGGTCAAGGAGTGAGTGGGAAAGAATGGACCGTATGAAAGCGCACTCGGCATAGTGGACCAGCCATCCCGGCGACGGAGGAGACCGGCATGTATAGCAGAGAGCAAGTTCAAGAATGGATTCAATGGTCTCGGGAAAGTCTGCCTGAAACGGCGGATTACCCAATGCTGAATGTCACGACGATCAAGGGGACAGAGTGTCCATGGCAGGAGAATATCTACTCCGATTTTCAGGATTCCGACAAGGGATCACGCGATAAGTTGCTCGCCCTATTTGAAAATTGCCTTTCGCGCGACCCAGCCGACGTGAGTGGCAGGTTCACGGCATTGAATCTTCACTATGCATTATCAACGTTTGCGAATGACGATTCCGAGTTGAAAAACTATTTCGAGGTGACGGGTGTACACCACGAGGATATACGCGAGGACTTTGCCAACAACTTGGCTTATCTCGTGCGCCTGCTGCCAGTTGAAAACTGCACCGATTGGCGAACGATCCGCTGGGAAATTTGCAACGCGTGCGCGGCTCGGGATTGGGGACGCGCCAGGCAACTCCATGAGCAGTTGGAAGCTCTCGACCTCCTGGAACCGGCTGAGAGACAAGTCCTTCGGGGCCAATTCAATTTCCTCGTGGCTTTTGGTTCCAAGACAGGTTGGGGTTTCGATCCCCAGTTCTGGGAACCGAAACTCTATGATTCAGAGCTCTATGGTTACCTGAATCGGGAAGGGAATCTTGCACATGAGTTCATTCTTTTCATTTGGGGTATCCGCCTTGCCCGCAGGCGCAAGGAAGGCGAGAAGGAGACCCCTCTTGATGAAGCTAACCGCGACCGAATTTCCGATGCAGCCAACGACTTCGAAAAGGGTTTAAGCAAACGTTCCAATCTTTCGCCCGCATATCGCTCCATGTTGGCAGGTTGTTGTTTTGCGAAGGGTGAATTTGGGAATGCGGAGAAATCGGGGGCGTTACATTTTGGGAACGCAGCCAAGAACTACGAACAGGTTCTGGTGGACTCCAAATTCTCTGCTATAGAAGACTACAAGATCGAGATATTCCAATGTATCGCCAATAGCTACCAGTTGGCAGGAGATACAGAAAAAGCACAGGACGCGCTGAAGCGGTGTGCCGCCGAATTTCCCGATGCGCCGGGAATTTACAAGGAGTTGGCTAAAATCCAAGTTCAAGCAGCAGATTACAGATCGGCTTATGAGAGCTTGACCAAGGAGTGTGAACGGGACCCGGCCTTCGGGGAAGATTGGTTGGTTTCGACTTCATTGGCCTTGGGGTCCGTAGGGCATGACGGTGAGCAATTTGCCAGACGCGTAGAGAGACACGTCAATTCAAATCCCCAACTCTCTGAGGGCATAAAATCTCTTGTGAGCGCGCATTGGCCTTCGGTGGACAATCTCACCCCTGAGGCACAGG
>JAPPFQ010000486.1 GCA_028875135.1 Acidobacteriota bacterium | reverse complement strand
GCGTCACCTCCTCACCGTAGATGTCAAAGAGCCTCTCCAGAGTGAGCGGCTCCGGGGGGGGGGGGGGGGGGGCGGGGGGGGGGGGGGGGGGGGGGCCCCCCCCCCCCGTTCCCGGGTGGGCATCCACCTGCTGTGTACCGGCTGCTAGTCCTGTTCATAAGGCCGCATGGGTCCTTATTGTGACATCTGGGCCATTCGTGTTGATTCGTGGTTTGTCTTCATTTCCCGGACGATCCCAAACGATAACGATCGGCTGTTTGTTCTCTGATTGATCCGCCCGCCCAGGCGGGGCGACGAGACTGACTCGGGGCTATGGGTTGATTTCCACGTTACCGGAGTGCAAGCTATCCATGGAGGTTCGTTTCCATGTGCGCGAAGCCGCTGCGATTGGCCGTCAAGTTGCGGGGAACAGCGCTGCTGCTGCTCCTCGTGCTTTGCGGGGGTGTCGGTCGAGTCGGCGGGCAGGTCTACTCCCGTGTGCCCGCCAAAAACTCGGAATTGTGTACGGTCTGCATGGCAGAACTGACTTCCGAGGATGTGACCTTGATCGTGCGCGGGCGCCGGAATCCCCTCTGCCAGGCTCACGTCGAGACGTTCCTGAACAAACTGGAACGTGGCTTCTACGGCAAACAGCCCAGGAGCGCCCTGTTTCAGGAGGATTTGTCGGCGCCGCCGGGCACGGCCCAGGGGGGAATCAGTCGGGGTTGGTTTCTCTTCGGACTGCTGGTTCTGTCCTCCCTGATATTCGGGGGTCTGAGCGGCTACCGCGCCCTGTCGATGGGCCTGCCCCCGCTGGCGCCCTTCTTTATTGGCTTCGTCCTGAACCTGCCGGGCTTTCTCTATGTCATCTCCCGTCCGGCCGGACCGGGTCGCGGCCAAGTGCCCAAGGGGCTGGTCAAGGTTCCGGAGACCGTAGCTCCTGCACCCTGCCCCGCCTGCGGGGAGGTCAACCACCCCACAGCCCGGCAGTGTCCGGGGTGCGGAAAAGAACTGCACCCCTCGCGACAGTCAGAGGTGACGCGAGCCTGAGCAGGCGGAAGCGCGAGTCTCGAGGAGATTTATTGCGATGGCACTGATCCCTTTCGCCAACAGAATCAAGCAGGGACTGGTCTCGGTGCTCCATTCGGGAAGCGGGCCCAATGAACGACCCCTCCTGGGCAAGCACAACCAGAGCAACGTCTCAGGCTTCTTCGTAATCGGCGATCTGGCCGGCGCCCCCGTCATCAAGTCCGCCATGGCCCAGGGCTACGAGGTGGTGGAGCACATCGCCACCCTGCCGGGTGCGGTCGGGGGGGACGACCCCGAGCTGCTGGATCTGCTGATCGTGGGCGCGGGCGCCGCCGGGCTCAACGCGGCCCTGCAGGCAGACGAGCGCGGCATGCGCTACCTCCTGCTGGAAAAGGAACAGATCGCCAATACCATCGAGAACTTTCCCGAGGGCAAATGGGTCTACGCGGAACCGGACAGCCACCCCCCCAAGGGCAAGCTTTGGCTGGACGGGGCCACCAAGGAAGACCTGGTGCGCCGCTGGAACCAGATCATCACCGACCACCAATTGAAGCTCCACACCCGCGAACCGGTGACCGGCTGCCGGAAGAAGGCCGGCGTCTTCGAGGTGTCGACCCCCGAGGCGACCTATCGGGCCAAGCGGGTGGTGCTGGCCACCGGGCAACGGGGAAACCCGCGCAAGCTCAAGGTGCCGGGGGAAGACCGCGAGCCCGTCTACCACCGGCTCTACTCACCCAGAAAATACAAGAGCGAAAACCTTCTGGTGGTGGGAGGCGGCAACAGCGCCGTCGAGGCGGCGATCACGCTGAGCGAGCGAAACCGGGTCTCTCTTTCCTATCGAGGCGACACCTTCAGCCGCATCTTCAAGGACAACGAGCACAAGCTCAATCAGGCTGTTCAGGAAAACCGCGTGGAGCTCCTGCTCAACTCCAACGTGACCGAATTCGGCGAGGAGGAGGCCAGCCTCACTATCGAGGAGAATGGTTCCCGGCAGGAACGCAAGGTTCCCTATGACCACGCCTTCGTCTTGATCGGGGCCGACCTCCCACGCCGCTTCCTGAAGTCCCTGGGGCTGAGAATGGAAAACGAATGGGAGGGAAGCCTGCTCCGGGCGGCGGGACTGACGCTGCTGGGCCTGGCCGGGGCCTGGATATTCGGCGCCCATCAGGGTGGGCAGGCCCGCCTGGCGGGTCTCGATCTGTCGCTGATCCCGTCCTGGGGAGGAATCCTGGCCTGGGCCCTGAGCCTGGGCCTGCTGATCAAGCACGGAGTTCAGAGAGACCGCTTCGCCTGGCTGGGACTCTCCTTTTTCATCTGGTACACGGTTTACGGTGCCAAGCTGGGCACCGGCGAAGAGTTCTGGCCCTACAAGGACTGGGGCTATCGATTTCTTTCGCTGGCCGATCGACCCTGGGCCTTCTGGTACACCGTCCTCTATACCCTGCTGATGACCGTCTTCGGGCTGGAAGCGGTGAAGCGCTGGGGTCTCGACCGCAAGGACAAGTTTCAGATCTGGCGTTATATCTCTCTGCTGAGTTTCCAGTGGATCTTCTTCTTCCTCGTCCCAGAGTTCCTGTTTCAATCGGCGGTGAAACACCAGTGGATCGGAGCGCAGTTGGCTTCCGATCCGACCTTTGCCGAACAGGCCTGGCGCAGCTACGGCATCGTCTACGCCTGGCCCTTGTTCTTCTACACCTTCTTCTACGATCCCCACCAGATCTGGGTGGTCTGGGGAGTCCTCCTGACCTTTGTGCTGATTCCGATCCTGGTGTTGTTCCAGGGCAAGCGCTACTGTTCCTGGATCTGCGGTTGCGGGGGACTGGCGGAGACCTTCGGGGATCGCTGGCGACACCTGGCGCCCAAGGGAAAGGCCTCCATTCGCTGGGAGTGGATGAATACGGCCGTACTGATCGCGGCCGTGGCTGTAACCGTGCTGGTCCTGATCAAGGATGCCTACGGCGTGCTGGCGGCTGAGGCCGATCTGAGCATTCACCTCTACCGGCTCTACGCCGATGTCTGGCTGGTGGGCATCCTGCCCGTGACCCTCTACCCCTTCCTGGGCGGCAAGGTCTGGTGCCGCTACTGGTGCCCGCTGGCCAAGCTGATGCAGATCCAATCCAAGTACTTTACCCGGCTGCGCTGGAGTCGTTTCAGGATCAAGTCCAACGACAAGTGCATCGGCTGCAACGAATGCTCGCGAAACTGCCAGGTCGGCATCGACGTGATGTCATTCGCTCTGAAGCAGGAGACCATCGACAACCACGAGACTTCCTGCATCGGCTGTGGCATCTGCGTGACGGCCTGTCCCATGGACGTGCTCTCGTTCGGTCCGCTGGTTCAGATCAGCCTGCCGGGAAACGGCGGCCCGCCCCACCATTCCCCAGCGGTCACCGGATCCCGGCCGGATACAATGGCCGGCGCCCCCGGGGCTCACGGCGCCCATTAACGGTCTCTAACCCAATATCCGATAGTCCTTAAGCCGTCCCCGATCGTCCAGCACCACATCGCCGCAGATCACGGTTTCAGCCAAGCAGTTGCCTCAACCGGTTCAGGTTCTTCCCGTAATGGGTCTCTCCGCCGGGCGTCTCCAGGATCATGGGAGTCTGAGCGAAGCGCCGGTCGTTGACCAGGAGCCTGAACCCCTCGGCCCCAATCCGGCCTTCGCCGATGTGCTCATGCCGGTCCACCCGGCTGCCCAGCTCACGCTTGGAATCGTTCAGGTGAAAAGCCTTCACCCGGCTCAAGCCCAGCACCCGGTCCAGTTCGTCAAGCGTCCGGCGGTAGCCGTCTCCGTCCCGCAGGTCGTAGCCGGCGGCAAATATGTGGCAGGTGTCCACGCAGACGCCCACCCGCTCGGATTCCTGCACCAGAGAGAGAATTGCCGCCAGGTGTTCGAAGCGGTACCCGAGATGGCTCCCCTGCCCGGCGGTGGTTTCCAGCAGGATCCGGGTGCGAGCCTCCCGATTTTGCTCCAGTGTCCGATTCAAGCTGTCTGCGACCGCCCGCAGGCCCGCTGCCTCTCCGGACCCCAGGTGGGCTCCGGGATGAACGACAAGGTAATCCAGATCCAGTCGCCGGCACCGCTCCAGCTCCTGGGAGAACGCCTCCCGGGAGCGGGCCAGGACAGCCGGGTCCGGACTCCCCAGATTCAGCAGGTAGGAGGCATGGGCAGCCGTCGACCGGATGCCGGATCGGCTCAGCTCCTGACGGAACCCCTCCACCTCACTGTCCGCGAGGGGCTTGGCCTTCCATTGCCGTTGATTCCGGGTGAAGATCTGGATCGACTGGCAACCCAGTTCGAGACCGTTCCCCGGCGAGTTGTGGACCCCCCCGGCGGCGGAGACATGGGCGCCCAGAATCATGACTCGGCGGCCTCCCGTGATTGCCGTCCCTCACCGCCCGGTTGGCTGGACACTGGGGGCCGTGTCGTTTCTTCCGGGTCGGCCCTCAGTAGAACCTTCCGCAGGCTCTCTCCGTGCGACGACCGCAGCAAGTGTTCGGCAAGCCCGGATCCGAGCGGGTCGGCCAATTCCGGGATGGACCCCAGGTGGCGGGAGCCGGTGATGGCGGCGATTCGGTCGGCATTGGTGCGTTCAGCCAGATCAGGAGCCGGGGGGAACCGGTTCAGAAAAAATCCCAGGCATTCCACCCCACGGCTCTGCAGGCACTCGATGGTCATAACGGTATGGTTGATGGTCCCCAGCCCCGCCCGGGAGACGATCAGCGCCGGAATCCGCAATCGCTGCGCCAGATCGGCCACTGAGAGCCTGCCGGAAACCGGTGTCAGGGCTCCGCCGGCGCCTTCCACAACCGTCAGGTCGTGCCGGCCGCGGAGTCGTTCATAGCAGTCGGCGATCCGTTCCATGTCGACCGACACCCCTTCCAGATCGGCTGCCAGAGCAGGGGCTACCGGGGGAACGAAGCAGTAGGGGTTGACCCATTCCACCGGATCGGAGCAGCCGGCGGCCGTCATGAGCGCCACCACGTCCGAAGACACCCGTCGGCCCGAAGCGGACTCCGCAGCCCCGCTGGCCACGGGCTTCATGACACCCACATCCAGGCCTTGCCCCCTCAGAAACCGGGCCAGGCCGGCCGCCACCACGGTCTTTCCCACCTCGGTATCGGTCCCGGTAACCAACACACCGCGATATCGAGCCTTAACCACCGTGCCCTCCCTGGCCCTCATTTCTCACCCAAGC
>JAPPFQ010000098.1 GCA_028875135.1 Acidobacteriota bacterium | reverse complement strand
ATCCTGGAGTACGCAAGGACTTCTTTTATGGACTCTACAAGAAACAGCTTCGAGCAGCCGGTGCCAGCAACGTCGTGCACTTTGAGCTGTACGAGGGAGATCGGCTCGTCTACGCAATTTTCTTCGGGACGCAGCACTGGAAGGGCGCCGATCTAATGAAGCGGGCCATTTGGAAAGTCGCACCGTTTGGTGACTTCAGGTTCCGCGGTACGCATTCCAGCCAGCCTATTCTCGGGTTGGACATCACGGATTACACTCATCTGAGAGAGCAGATCAAGTCTGAATTCAGGGGAAGGAATTGGGTCGACATTGAGCAGGTCGAGGAGTTCGTCGCATCCGACCGGACCGACTATCACACGAGCCAACTCAAGAAGCCAGTGTTGATTCCGATGGAGGAGTCCGGGGAGATCGAAATCGCGCAAGGAACCCGCAGGAGAAAGAAGACCTATCCGGAAGGGACGCGGCTTCGCTTCCGGTGAAACCGCCTGAACACTCCTTGCCACGAGCTCATAGAAGTGAAGGCTGTATGGACTACTCTGGCCATCATCAGCGAAAGGCGAAGGTCCTTTGGAACCAACTCCTGGTTGCCGAGCAGGGTCAAATGTTATTACAATAGTAATAATGGCTGGAGGGGATTCCATGGTTCAACTCAAGGTCCGCAAATTCGGCAACTCACTCGGCGTCGTCCTGCCCAAGGAGGTCATCAGGCGATTACGTACGAAAGACGGGGAACCCCTGTTCCTTATCGAAGCGCCGAACGGCGGCTACCAGCTGACCCCCTACGATCCCGCCTTTGAAAAAAAAATGGCGAAGGCTGACGACATCATGGACCGCTATCGCAACACTCTGCACGTTCTGGCGAAGTGAGGGAGCCGGTTTGGATCGAAGCGCAAGACGTGCTGGCTCTGCACGGCCGACTGATCGCCCTGCACGGCGGCGCCTCGGGCCTGCGTGACGAAGCCCTGTTGCAGTCCGCTTTGGCACGGCCGCAGCAGTACTATGCCTACGCAGATTCCCCCGACATCATCGACATGGCGGCAGCCTACACAGTCGGCATCCTTGGCAACCATGCTTTTGTGGATGGAAACAAGCGCACAGGATTTGTGGTCGGCATTCTGTTTCTGGAGTTGAACGGGTATCGTTTTACCGCCAGGGAAGAGACCGCCACCCAAGCCGTGCTGGCGCTGGCGGCCGGTACACTCGATGAGGCCGGCTACACGGCTTTCCTTCGCGCAAACACCCAATCGGCATAGGCGAGCGAAATTCAGCTTGGCGACCCTTCACCTGCAAACCAGAGAATTGTGGGTCAGAAAGACTGTCCGGCCTGGATCAGGGCCGGCAGCGTCGCTCAAGGGGTCGATTCAGGAACTGCCTTTGTGAAAATCACCGATCTCACTGCTCAGCCCGGGGCTGCTTGCCGGCAAGCGGCTGAACTGCTGGTCGAGGGATTCGACCATCCGCGCGGATGGTCGAGCCTGGAGGCGGCAACCCGGGAGGTAGAACAGGTCCTCCGCCAGGGATTCGCCTTCGCCGCCCTGGAGGAGTCGCTGCTGCTTGGGTGGATTGGCGGCCTCCCCCAGTACGACGGCCGCGTCTGGGAACTGCACCCGCTCGTGGTCCGGCGGGACCGACGTCTTTGTGGAATAGGACGGGCGCTGGTCGCCACCTTCGAAGAAGAGGCGCAGCGTCGCGGCGCACTGACTTTCACGCTGGGCACCGACGACGATTGCGGTGACACCTCGATCTCCGGAGTGAATCTCTACGATGACGTTCCGCGTCACATCGAGGAACTCCACGATCTGGGCTGCAAACACCCCTTTCTCTTCTATCGTCGCCTCGGCTACGTCGTCACCGGCATCATGCCCGACGCCAACGGACCAGGCAAACCGGATATCTACATGTCCAAGTCCGCTCGCTTGTAGCGCTCAGGGACAGGACACTATGCAGGGACGGCCGAGACCGGGAGCGACTCGAGACCGCGCAGGACGATGGCCCGGCGGAAGGCGGGACGGTCCGCAAGCAGCCGCATGGAGCTGAAGCGCTCCAGCAGCACTTCCAGCGCGACCCGGGCTTCCAAGCGCGCCAAGGGCGCGCCGAGGCAGTGGTGGACGCCCCGGCCGAAGGAGAGGTTGCTTCCCTTGGAACGCTCGATGTTCAGACGATCCGGGTCTTCGAACACCTCCGGGTCGCGGTTGGCCGCGCCGATGGCCAGGATGGCCGGATCGCCGCGCCGCAGACGAAACCCCCGAAAGTCGCAATCGTCGACCACGGCCCGTATGTCGAGCTGGACCGGCGTGTCGTAGCGCAACAGCTCTTCCACCGCCGCCGGTATCCGACGGGGGTCTTCCCGCAGGAGCTCCAACTGCTCCGGATACTGCAGCAGCGCCAGCATCCCGTTGCCGATCAGGTTGGTGGTGGTCTCGTTGCCGGCCACCAGCAGCAGCCGCAGCATGATCAGCATTTCCCGCTCGGTGAGGGTATCCCCTTCCTCTTCCGCTTTTGCGAGGGCGCTGACAATGTCGTCTTTCGGTTGGAGTCGCCGGGCTGTGATTATGGGCATGAAGTAGGCGTCGAAAGCCTCGCCGGCCGCCGCAGCCCTCTTTCGTTCATCCGGGCTGATGAGCGGTTCGAGGATGCGGGCGCGCTGGTTCGACCAGTGCTTGAATCGGAGCCGATCTTCTGGCGGCAAGCCCAGCATCTCGGCAATCACGATCACCGGCAGCGGCCCGGCCACCGCCTCCATCAGGTCGAAGCCGGACGGGTCGGCGACCGCGTCGAGCAGTTCGACCATGATCCTTCGGATGTGCGGCTCGAGGGCGTTGACGGCCCGCGGCGTGAAGGCCTGATTGACCAGGCCCCGCAGCCGGGTATGCTCCGGCGGGTCCAGGAACAACAGGGACCAGTCCGCCCGGGGCGGAATGAAGTAGACATCCCGCCTCGACACCCTCCGATGGGTCGGCATGTTGGAGAACCGGCGGTAGTCTCGAAAGATGGCCTCCACGTCGGCGTAGCGGCTGAACACCCAGCCGTCCAGCACCCGGCTGCGGTGCACCGGCGACCGGGAGCGCAGCCGGGCGTAGGCGGGATAGGGATTCCGGATCGCCCTGGCCGACAGCGGGTTGAAGGCCACGCCACTGCGCCGGTACTCCGGAAGCAACAGGGCGTCGATGACCAGCGACCTCAGGGTCCATCGCAACTCGTCCAGCATGATGGCTCTCCGGATGAGTAGGGTGCGCCAGGCTCCGGTCGATTGTTCCGGCGATCCCAACCAATGATTCGCTCGGAGCCTGCGTCATCCCGTGAAACCAACGGATACTGGTGCTTGAACGTATCGAGGCGCTGCCGGACTAGGAAGACTGACCGGCCTGGATCAAGGCCGGCAGCTCGCAGGCCAGCAGGTCGCCGACCCCCTCCAGGCTGAGGTCGGCCGGGGGGTATTGAGCCAGGATTTCGGGGTCCAGGGCGTAGTGGCCTTGCCGGGGAAAGACGGTGGTGACCCGGCTCCCCCACGCTTTCTTGGCGGCGGTCAGGATCCGCAGCTTGTCGTCCACCAACACGTAGTGGTCGGCGGGATAGCGCCTTTCCACGTCCTCCAGCTCCTCCTCCTTGTGCACGTAGATCAGCACCTTGCCACCGGCGGCCCCCGCCAGGCCGGACTGCTCCATCTTTCGAGGCTGGTACACCATGTCGCCGTCGGTGAGGATTGCCACCACCCCCCATTGCTGGAGGTGGCGCACCACTTCCAGCGACCGGGAGTAGAGACGATCGGCGAAGGGATAGTTGAGGAAGAAGGAGCCAATCGACATCAGGCGAGGCTCGTGCGGATATCGATTGCGATAGCCCTGCAGGGCTCCCAGGTAGTCGTGGTATCCCAGCTCGTCCCGCAACTCCTCGAAAATGGCCCAATAGCGCTGCTTTCCCTGGTGGCCCACCGTCTGCTCGATGTGGCCCATGAAATCGGCCAGGATGCGGTCGTTGTCCAGAAGGGTATTGTCAGCGTCGAGAAGGAACGTAACGGAATGCTTCATCGGATCTGGGCGCCTCCCTGGTCGTGAATCCCCAAGCCCGGCAGGGGCGGCTAAGGTTACCACGAATCGGGGAGAGCGCTGCGATGCTTGAGGGTTAATCGTGCCTCAGGGAGGGGCCGGACGCCCTCCACTGGATCTCGGAATAGCGAACCGGGCGGCGCTCCCGGTAAGCGTCCATTCTCTGCCGGATCTGGTCGGCCAGCTCAGGCTGACCCGCGGAAGAAGCCAGGGCCGCGGCCCGCGTGGCGGTCTCCAGCGCCCGGGGAAACCGTCCGGTTTCGGCGTAAGCCGCCGCCAGGGTGTCGAGGAACATGGAGTTGGTTTCGTTGGGCGGCCGGCAGATGCGCTCGGCCAGCGCCACCGCCTCGGCGCCGGCCCGCAGCTTCGGGTCGGGATCGGTGGCCAGAATCCAGGCCAGGCGGTTGGCCACATGGTCCAGGCCCGGATGGATGCGAAGGGCCTCGCGGTAGTGGTGGACGGCCTGCCGGGTGTTGCCCTGGTGCGCCAGCGCGTTGGCCAGGTTGGCGTGCGCCTGCTGGTTGTCCGGGTGAAGGCTGATGGCCCGGGCGAAGTGGGGAATGGCCTCCTCGACTCTGCCCTGGCCGAGCAGCATGACGCCCAATGAGTTGTGGGTGGCCTGGGCGTCCGGGTCCAGGCGCAACGAATCTTGCAGGAGATCGTGGGCTTCCTGAAGTCTCCCCTGCTGCAGGCGCAGGTTGGCCAGGTTGCTGTGAGCCTGAGCATTGGCCGGCGCAATCCTGAGAGCCTCTTCATAGTGACGGCCGGCCTCCTCCAACCGGCCGTCCATGGTCAGAACCACCGCCAGGCTGTTGTGGGCGTTGAGCGACCGGGGGTCGGTCTTGACCCACTGCCGGCAAAAAGCCTCGTAGTCTCGATAGTAGGCGCCCCGTGTGACGGTCTGGGCGCTCAGCAACAGCAGCAGCGCCACGGCCAAGCCGGTCCAAAGCCTGGGACTTCCATCCTTCTCGCGGTTGGAGAGAACCCGGGCCAGAAGAAAGAGCGGGCCCAGCGCGGCCAGGAATACGTAGCGCTCGGCAAAGGGGGCCTCCTGGTCCAACAGATTGGCCGTGGGCAGCAGGGTCAGAACGAACCAGCCCAGCCAGAACCAGGTCTGGGCCCGAACCGCGGGCCAGGATTTCCGGAGCCACAACACCACCCAGCCGGTGAT
>JAPPFQ010000310.1 GCA_028875135.1 Acidobacteriota bacterium | reverse complement strand
GTGCCGCAGGGCGACGAGAGGGCATGGCGTACCCGGTCGGTGAACGGCAGGCCGCGAGATCCCCTATTCCCTGGTGACCGCACTCGACTTCCCATCCTTCGGCCTGCCGCCGACAAGACCCGGCGACGAGCTGCCTCCGGTTGCGCTGAACCGGTGGGCCGCGCGGGACCTGCAGGCGCGCCCCGGCGATCTGCTGGAGCTCGAATACTACCTCTGGGCTGAGCAGGGCCGGCTGTTGACCCGGTCCGCCAGGTTTCGTCTGAGCGAGGTGGTCCCCATGGAAGGCTCGCTGGCTGACAGGGACCTGGCTCCCGCCTACCCCGGCATCACCGAATCCAGGACGCTGGTGGATTGGGATCCTCCCTTTCCCATGGAGCTGGGACGCATTCGCCCCCGGGACGAAGACTACTGGGAGGAATACCGCACCACGCCGAAGGCCTTCATCCCCCTCGAGGTCGGCCAGGAGCTGTGGCGGTCCCGTCATGGCCGCCTGTCCTCGATCCGGGTCTACCCCTCCGCCGAGGCCCCGGCCGCCGGGCCGGAGGCGCTCCAGGGCCTTCGCTCCCGCCTGGAATCGGAGCTCAAGCGCACCGCCGATCCCGCCCAATTCGGATTCTCGCTGCGCGCCGTCGGGGCTCAAGCCGAGCAGGCCTCGCGGGGAGTCACCGACTTCGGGCAGTATTTCGTCTACTTCAGCTTCTTCCTGGTGGTTTCGGCGCTGCTGCTCACCAGCCTCTTTTTCAAGCTGGGGGTGGAGCAGCGCGTCCAGGAGATCGGATTGCTTCGAGCCCTGGGGTTCGATCCTGCCGGTATCCGCCGCCTGTTTCTCAGGGAGGGAGCCCTGTTGGCGGGGCTGGGCACGCTGTTGGGCCTGGCCGGGGCTCTGGGCTACACCGCCCTGATCATGCTGGGACTGCGCACCTGGTGGGTGGATGCCGTGGGCACCACCCAGTTGAGGCTTGATGTCTCGGGATTTTCCTTGCTGGCCGGCGGGCTGGGAGGGATCCTGACCGCCCTGATCTGCATCGCCTGGAGTCTGAGGAGGATGGTGTCCATCAGTCCGCGCAGCCTGCTGACGGGTTCCTGGCTCTACGAGGAGGCGGGGGCGACGGCTGCCTCGCCGGCTTCCGGCAGGAAGAGCGGAAAGAGCGGCGGCATGGCGGCACGGTGGAGGTCCCGGGGCCGCCCGCGCAACCCGGACCGGAGCCGATCCGCCCTCTTGTTGGCCGCTGCAGCCGTGGCGTTCCTGCTGGCCAGCCTGGCCGGCGGACTCAGCCGGGAGCTGGGTTTCTTTGCCTCCGGCACCCTCTGCCTGCTGGCCCTGCTCGCCTGGCAGTCGGGATGGCTGCGACGGACGCGACGTCCGATCCTGCAGCCCCAGGGTGGCTGGGCGGTGTCCCGGCTGGGATTCCGCAACGCCACCGTCCGACCGGGCCGCAGCCTGCTGTGCATCGCCCTGATCGCCTCGGCCACCTTCATCATCGTCACGGTCGAAGCCTTTCGGCGCACAGACCGCTCCAGCCCTCATGACCGCCAGTCGGGAACCGGCGGATTTACCCTGGTGGCGGAATCCCTGCTCCCCATCCAGGACGACCTCAACTCCACTACCGGCCGGGAGGCGATGAACCTGTCTTCGGACCAGGCGCCCACCCTGGCCGACCTCGCCTTCAGTGCCTTCCGGCTGCGGCCGGGCGACGACGCCAGTTGCCTCAATCTCTATCAACCGTCCAGCCCCAGAATCCTGGGCGCTCCCGACGCCTTTCTCTCCCAGTCCCGATTCCGGTTTCAGGCCAGCCTGTCGAGCCCCCATGAGCCCGACAACCCCTGGCGGCTCCTGCACCAGGAGTTGCCCGGAAACGTCATCCCCGTCATCGCCGATGCCAACTCGATGCAGTACGTCCTCCACCGGCAACTGGGGGAAGAACTGGTGCTCAACCCCCAGGGAGAGGCTCCCCTGCGCCTTCGCCTGGTGGGAGCCCTGCAGGACAGCCTGTTCCAGTCTGAGCTGATCATGTCGGAAAAGCACTTCCTCAGGGCCTTTCCGCGAATCGAGGGGTTCCGTTTCTTTCTGATGGATACGCCCCCCGGAACCGGTGAGGAAGTTACGGCGACGCTGGAAGACCGGCTGTCCGACTACGGATTCGACGTGGCGCCCACGGCCGTGAGGCTGGCTGCCTTTCATCGGGTGAACAACACCTATCTCTCCACCTTCCAGGCCCTGGGCGGCATGGGGCTGCTGCTGGGCACCTTCGGCCTGGGCGTGGTGCTGCTGAGAAACGTATTGGAGCGCCGCAGGGAATTCGCGCTGATGACGGCCGTGGGCTACCACTCCGGCCACCTGGCCCGACTGGTGATCTCGGAGAACTTGCTTCTGCTCGGTTGGGGCCTGCTGTTCGGGGTCTTCTCGGCGGCGGTGGCCATCGTTCCCGCCTGGCGATCCACCGGAGGACACCTCAGTCTGACGGCCCTGGCATGGCTGTTGCTGGCGGTCCTGGCCGCCGGCCTCATCTCCTCGCTGGCCGCTGTCCGGGCGGTGACCCGCTCGCCCGTGGCGCCGGGCCTGCGGGCGGACTGATCCCTTCCCGCCGGGGCAACGGCCCGGCGGCGCCGCAACCGCGCGCCTGTGATACCATGCGGCCGGTAAACGGTGCGGCAGCGGCAGTCGGACCGACCACGCAACGGAAAGGAACCAAACATGAGCAATCAGTCGTTGTTCGACCTTTCGGGACGGGTGGCCCTGGTGACCGGGGGCAGCAAGGGTCTGGGCAAGGCCATGGCGCGAGGATTCGCCCGGGCCGGCGCCGACGTGGTCATCAGCAGCCGTCACCAGGACGAGCTGGACAGGGCCCTGGTCGAGATCCTGGAGGGAACCGACAGCAAGGGCCTGTCGCTGGTGGCGGACCTGACCCGGCGGGAGGAGGCCGAGGACCTGGCCCGCCGCACCCTGGATGCAATGGGCCGTGTCGATGTCCTGGTCAACAATGCCGGATCCAACACTCCCTCGCTCATCGACGAGATCCGGGACGAGGACTGGGACCGGATCGTGGAACTGAACCTCAGTTCCTGCATGGTGCTGACCCGCGCCCTGGTCCCCCAGATGAAGGAACGCCGTTGGGGGAGGGTCATCCACATTTCCTCCATCATGGGGCTGGGAGGCAAGTCCACCCGCAACGTCTACAATGCCACCAAGCACGGGCTGATCGGTCTGTCCAAGGCCAACGCGCTGGACCTGGGTCCCTACAACGTTACCGTCAACTGCATCGCACCCGGTCCCTTCTGGACCGATCTGCCGGCGTCGCTGCTCAACGAGGACCAGAAGGCCGTTTTCGCCCGGCGGACGGCTCTGGGGCGCTGGGGCGAGGCCGAAGAACTCATTGGTCCGGCCCTGCTGCTGGCCACCGATGCCGGCAGCTACATCACCGGGGAAACCCTGGTGGTCGACGGCGGGGTGATGATCAACACACTGTGAGCGGACGGTATGGCGGGAAGATTCCCGAAACCGGCAGACCGAATGACCGGCCTTTGCCGACCGGGTCCCTGCTCCGTCCTGCAGGTGGAACAACGGGCTCCAAACGGGGTGAACCCATCATGACCGATCTGTCCCGACGCCTGGTCCTGCGCAGGCTGGCCCAGGGAACCGCCCTCATCTCGGCCGGCCTCCCTTCCCTTTCCTCCCTGTCCTCCAGGCTGGGCGCGGCTCCCAACCATGAGGCCTATTGGGAGATGGTGCGGCGACAGTTCCCCTTCCGCGAAGCCACGGTCCCCATGAACGCCGCCAACCTCTGCCCGGCTCCGCGAGTGGTCGCGGAAGCGGTGGTGGAGCTCACCCAGGACATTGACGTCGACTGCTCCTTCAACAATCGCCGGAAGTTCAATACCCTGCTGGAGCTCTCTCGCAAGCAGGTCGCCGATCAACTGGGAGTGGACAGCGACGAGGTGGCCCTGGTTCGCAATACCAGCGAGGCCAACAACGTCATCAACAACGGTCTTCCACTGAAGCCGGGGGACGAGGTCCTGCTATGGGACCAGAACCATCCCACCAACAACGTGGCCTGGCAGGTGCGGGCCGCCCGCTTTCATTCAATCGTCAAACGCGTCGGGACCCCCACCGAGCCCACCGGGATCGATCAACTGGTGGCGCCCTTCGAGGAGGCTCTGAGCCCCCGGACCAAAGTCCTGGCCCTGACTCACGTTTCCAACGTCAGCGGGGTGCGGCTTCCCATCCGCGAGCTCTGCCAACTGGCTCATCGACGCAACATTCATGTGCATGTCGACGGTGCGCAGACCTGGGGCGCCTTCAACCTCGACCTGCGGGAGCTTCAGTGCGACTCCTTTGCCGCCAGCAGCCACAAGTGGTTTTGCGGCCCCAAGGAGGTCGGGCTGCTTTACGTCAAGCGGAACCGCATCGCGGAGATCTGGCCCAACCTGGTCTCACCCGGCTGGGGGAGCGACGTGGTTCCGGACGTGAAGGGAGCCAGGAAGTTCGAGTCCTTCGGCCAGAGGGACGACGCTCGGCTGGCCGCGATCGCCACCACCGTGGAGTTTCACCGCCGCATCGGCTTCGATCGAGTGGAGGCCCGGATCTTCGAACTGGCCGGAGCGATGAAGGCGGGGTTGAAGGCCGAGGGCTTCCGACTGGTCACTCCCGAGGACCCGATGTTGAGCGGTGGGGTCTGTATCATCCAGGTACCGGCGGAAAAGCGCGGGGAAGTACTTGACCGACTCTACACCCGGTACGGCATTGCCGGATCCTCCGCTGGGGGCTTGCGCCTGTGCCCTCACGTCTACAACACCATGGCCCACATCGACCGGGCCATTGGGGCCGCTCGGGAAATGGGCTCGATGATGGGTCGGGGGTGATTGTTGGGGACGGGGTGTTGAATTGTTGAGAAGAATGGCCTGTTTTGGAGGGGTTGGGGACGGGGCAGCGTGTTTCGGGGCGCAGTAGCTAATCCGTTGCTACGGGTTTGTTGTTCTGGAACGGCTGTGCGTACCGGGACCAAGCTTGTAATTCGCCACATACGCGGCGGCAGCGAGTGATTGTGGCGTGGGGCGGGTTTTTTGGAGAAGCGGTGCTTTCCCGAACGGGTGCTTTTTATTCGCCGCATTCGCGGCTGGGTTGGCGCAGAACCGATACGACCCCGGGTTGCCACCCGGGGCTACCCTGAGCCGCAGCTTCGCAGCTCTATAAGGATGGCTTGTAAGGGGCGTCTTGCCAGGTTACCGACTCCAA
>JAPPFQ010000603.1 GCA_028875135.1 Acidobacteriota bacterium | reverse complement strand
GTGACAGGAGGGAGCGAGGAAGACATGGCTGGTCCATCGCCTCGCTCAGAGGGGTTCTCCCCTCAGCGCACGCGATTCCGTCCGGAGTTCCTGGACTTTCGCCGGGGAATCCGGGTCGGGAATCTGGATGACGACGAGCGCATCACCCGCATTCTGAAGATCGCCCTGGAGGCGAGGTACCGGCAGCCTTTCGTCACCGAGCGCTGGGGCCGCGGCGTCTACTGGCAGTGGATCGGCTTCCTGGCCAAGGCCAATCGGGCCGCCAAGCCCCTTTCCTCCAAGGTCAGCTTCGGGTGCGCCAAGTTCTTCCTTATGGTCGATACCGATGAGGGGCGCTTCAAGTGTGGGCTGCAGGTGGAGCGGGGCCTGCTGGAGGCCCCCCCCGGACAGGAGCGCTTCCAATTGAGGGACGACTGGGATTGGCACCGGCTGATAGAGTCTCTGAAGCCCAGGGGGGGCATGGAACGGGAACTGAAGCGGCTGGTGTTACGGGAGGGCTTTTGGGTGCAGGCCGGCGGTTGGCACTCCGATCTGTTTCGCTACTCCAAGTCGACCCTTCCCCCGGTGATCCGGTTGCGCGCCGGCCTGGAGCAGGCCCCGGGTAACGCTTGGGCCGGATTCCTGCTCTATTTCCCCATGGACGAGGATACCGTCCGGGGAACATCCGGAACCGACCTGGTGGAAGCCATGCTGGCCATCTACGAGGAAGTGACCCCGGCCATGCGGTTGTGCACCCAGACTCCGCTGTGATACAGCCATGAATAAAGGGAAATCCATGCAAACACCCATCGACGCCTCTCAATTTCGCAGGATCATGTCGCGCTTCGCCACCGGTGTCACCGTGGTTACCACCCGGTCGGGCCAGGAAGTCCACGGGCTCACCTGCAACGCCTTCTGCTCCATCTCGCTGACCCCCTGCACGGTCATGGTGAGCGTGGCCAAGGACGCCCGCTCCTGGCCCCTCATCGACCGCAGCCGGATCTTTGCCGTCAACATCTTGAGCGAAGACCAGACCTTGATCTCCGATCGCTTTGCCGGGCGTCACCGGGACAGGGACGACAACCGCTTCGAGGGGATCGAGTGGACCACGGGGGTTACCGGGGCGCCGGTCCTGGAGGGGACCCAGGGGTACCTGGACTGCCGGGTGGCCCAGGCCTACGACGGCGGAACCCACACGCTTTTCCTGGGGGAGGTGGTCGGCCTGAACCTGGACGATTCCCGGCCGCCCCTGGTCTTCTACGGATCGCGCTACATGGGGGTCGACAGCCTCAAGGGGTTGTGAGATCGACCCGCAAGTCTCATCGGAGCGCGTCCGCCTAGAAGAGCCCCACAACCCTTCCATCTTCATCCAGATCGATCCGATTGGCGGCAGGCTGTCTGGGGAGACCCGGCATGGTCAGGATGTCGCCGCAAATCACCACCAGGAATTCGGCTCCGGTGGCCAGCCGCACATCCTTGACCGGCAGGACGTGTCCCGAGGGAGCGCCTCTCAGCAGCGGGTCGGTGGAGAAGGAGTACTGGGTCTTGGCGATGCACACCGGATAGTGTCCGAATCCCTCCTTCTGGTAGCGCCGGATCCTGGCCCGTATCCGGGTGTCGGCGACCACCTCGGAGGCGCCGTAGATCCGGGTGGCCACCTTGGTGATCTTTTCCCAGAGGGAGTCCTGCTCGTCGTAGACGAACTTGAAGTTGGCGCGAGTGGTGGCGATGGTCTCCACCACCGTCTCCGCCAGGTCCAGGGTTCCCTGGCTGCCCCGGGCCCAGTGGTCGCAAGCCACCACCGGCACCGAGTGGTGGTCGATGCGGTTCTTGAGGAGCGCGATCTCCGCCGGGGTGTCGTGGCTGAATCGATTGATGGCCACCACGCAGGGCAGGCCGTAGTGGTTGCGGATGTTGTTGAGGTGCCGTTCCAGGTTGGGGATTCCTCTTTCCAGGCTCTCCAGGTCTTCCCGTTCCAAGGCGGTCTTGTCGGCTCCCCCGTGGTACTTGAGCGCGCGCAGCGTGGCCACCAGCACCACCAGGTCGGGGCGGAGTCCGGCCTTTCGGCACTTGATGTCCACGAATTTCTCGGCGCCCAGATCGGCTCCGAACCCGGCCTCGGTCACCAGGTAGTCGGCCAGCCCCAATCCGGTGCGGGTGGCGATCACCGAGTTGCAGCCGTGGGCGATATTGGCGAAGGGGCCTCCATGCACCAGAGCCGGGTTGTTCTCCAGCGTCTGGACCAGGTTGGGCTTGAGGGCCTCCTTGAGAAGCACGGCCATGGCTCCATGGGCCTCCAGGTCGGCGGCCCGGATGGGTTTCCTGGCATGGTCGTAGCCGACGGTGATGTTGCCCAGCCGCTGCTTGAGCTCCTGCAGTGAACGGGAGAGGCAGAGAATGGCCATCACTTCCGAGGCCGCCACGATTTCAAAGCCGCCCTCCCTGGGGTAGCTGTTGCCTGCGCCTCCCAGACCCAGGACGATTCGACGCAGGGCGCGGTCGTTGAGGTCCACCACCCGATTCCAGGTCACCCGGCGAAGGTCCACCTCCAGGCGATTCCCCTGGTGGATGTGGTTGTCCAGCATGGCGGCCAGAAGATTGTGCGCCAGGCCCAGGGCGTGAAAGTCTCCGGTGAAGTGCAGGTTGATGTCTTCCATGGGAACCACCTGGGCCATCCCGCCTCCGGCGGCGCCCCCCTTCATGCCGAAGCAAGGTCCCAGGGAGGGTTCCCGCAGGCAGATCAAGGCCTTCTTGCCCAGGCGGTTGAGCGCATCGCCCAGCCCCACCACGGTTGTGGTTTTGCCCTCTCCCGCCGGCGTGGGAGAAATGGCCGTCACCAGGATGAGTTTTCCCTTTCCCCGGTCGCGCGGACCGGAGTCCTGGGTGTTCGGCGACAGCTTGGCCTTGTAGTGGCCGTAGGGTTCCAGGTGGTCGACCGGAATCCGGAACTTTTCCCTGGCCAGGTCCACCACGTTTCTCAGCTTGGCCCTGCGGGCAATCTCGAGGTCGGTTTGCAAGAGTGGCCTCCAGTCCGATGTGGAAGAGCTTGT
Organism: Acidobacteriota bacterium; assembly: GCA_028875135.1. Lineage (GTDB taxonomy): Bacteria > Acidobacteriota > Terriglobia > Versatilivoradales > Versatilivoraceae > Versatilivorator. The sequence continues at coordinate 2,210 of JAPPFQ010000603.1, read as the reverse complement.
GATTTTGAAGCCCTCGACGGTTGGCTCAACTACCAGGTTTCCGTTCCCGGAACAGCGCACCGTGCCATAATACGGAAATCCGCCAGTTGCTTCAATTCCAGGAGGTTACCCCGTGCCCAGCGTCATGATCTTCATCCAGTTTCTGCAAGACCCGAACGGCCCCCATGTGAAACTGCTGCGCGAGGCCGGGCTGGAGGTCCGTTTCCCTCCCAGGCCGGACATCACCGACGAGGAGGAGAACATCCGGGTGCTGCAGGGGGTCTCGGCCACTATCGCCGGCGGAGAGCCCTACAGCCGGCGGGTGATGGCCGCCCTGCCCGATCTGAGAGTGATCTCCCGCTGGGGGGTGGGCGTCGACCGCGTCGATCTGGAGGCGGTGACCGATAGCAACGCGGTCGTCACCATTACCCCCTCCGCCAACCACGAGGCGGTGGCCGAGCATGCGGTGGCTCTGCTGCTGGCAGTGAGCCGTTTTCTGGCGCAGAGGAACGACGAAATCCACCGGGGCCTTTGGGAGCGAAGATGTTCACTGCCCCTTCGGGAAAAGGCCCTGGGCCTGGTCGGCCTGGGACGCATCGGTCGGAGCGTGGCCGTGAGAGCCGAAGCCTTCCGAATGCGGCTGCTTGCCCACGAAGCCTATCCGGATCGGGAATTCGCTCAAAGGCACGGCATCGAGCTGGTCGACCTGGACACCCTGCTGGCCCGTTCCGACTACGTGACGCTGCACGTTCCCCTGACCGAAGAGACCCGCGGGCTGATCAACCGCCGGACTCTTTCGCGGATGAAGCCGGGAGCCCTCCTGGTCAACACCTCCCGCGGCGGACTGGTGGTGGAGGAGGACCTGGTGGATGCATTGAAGAGCGGCCACCTGGGCGGGGCCGGATTGGATGTTTTCGTGCAGGAGCCCATCCAGGGGGACCATCCCTTGCTGGAACTCGACAACGTCCTGGTCAGCGATCACACGGCCGGCATCGATACCCGATCGGTGGAGGCCATGGCCGTGGAGGCCGCCCGGAACATCGTGGAGCTCTATCGCGGGGGATGGCCGGCCGGGGCGGTGGCCAATCCGGCCGTCCGTGACACCTGGAAGTGGTAGGTCAGGGGTTACTTCGGTGCAGCGGCGATCCGGGCCAGGGAGGCGCGGATGATCTCCCGGTCGTTGCGGGCGAAGATGTGGCGGTTGGCGTAGGCGGGGTGGGACCAGTTAACGGCGCCGGCCTGGCGCCGGCCGATTCCCCTGCGGGAGGTGGGAGCGATCAGGTGGGTCCGGTCGATCTCACGGTAGCCTGAGGGCGACAGCCTGGCGATGATCAGCTCGCCCCGGTCGTTGGAAATGAAGTATCGATCCTGGTGGCGAACCAGAAAGGCCGTGGCCCAGCGCGCCTTTTCCCCGGTCACCGCCAGCGTCTCCCACAGACGCTTGCCGGTGCTGGCGCTAAGCCCCCTGAGGTGTCCATAGCTGCAAACCCCATAGAGGGTGTCCCCGTCGATGACCGGCGTGCTGATGAGAGAGTGGAGCGTGTCGGTGTCGATCTCGCTGTCGCTCTTGCCTCGCCAGAGCAGCCGGGCTGCCGGGGACTCCCGGTCCAGATCCAGCATCATGGATCCGTTCACGAAGGCGCTGACCAGGAGTCGGGAGCCGCTGAACACGGGGGTGGCCACCGACAGGCCCTTGTCCGAGTGAAAGGGCTGTTGCCAGAGGACCTTGCCCGTCGCAGGATCGAGAGCGCTCACCGCCTTGGGGTGCCAGACGATCAGTTGACGGCGTCCCCCGGCCGAGATGACGATCGGGGGAGCGTACCCGGGTTCCGAGTCCGAAGGCAGTGCCCGCCAGACCTCACGGCCGTTTTTCTTGTCGAAGGCCACCACCTTGGCTCCGTCCTGCCCGCCCACCACGGCGATCAGGCGGGGCCCGTCCACCAGGGGAGCTCCCACCATGCCCCAGACGGGCACCTCGGTTCCATAATCCCGCACGAAGTCCTTTTGCCACAGGATCTCGCCGTTGTCGGTGCGGAGGCAATAGAGAGCCCCCTTGGCTCCCAGGACATACACTCGACTGCCGTCCACGGTGGGTGTGGCCCGGGGGCCGATGGCATAGCTTCCCGACAGCCCGGTGTAGTCCGCCTTCCAGGATCGGCTCCAGAGTTGGCGCCCGCTGTTCTCCTCCAGGGCCAGTACGCGTTCGGTTCCCTGGCGGGCGGTTTCGGCCA